>JAZQSN010000111.1:0-16915 GCA_045630065.1 Alistipes sp. | reverse complement strand
CTTCAAGCCCCAGTTCTCCACATTCACGATCTGACCGCCGTTCTCGGTAATGATGCCCTGGAATTTGTCAGCAACCTCCTTCACCTGTGCGTCTGAAAGGACGGGAGTGACAATGAAAACGGTTTCGTAATTGTTCATAATTAATTTAATTAAAGTGTTTTTTGTGCTTTTTAGCGGTGCAAAGGTACAACTTTTTTCTCGAAAACAAAATATTTCTTCAAGATTATTTGCAACTTACGTCCTTTGACTCAAAAAAAACGCCCAACCTCAGCGGGGTTGGGCAGTAGTTTAATGCGCAAATGCTATTATTGGATAAATGTTCTTACAAATTCGCCTTTGAACTCGGGATCGGCAACGCCACGCGTCTCGGCCGAGTGAGTCTTAAGGTGGGGTGTTGAAGAGTGGAACTTATGAGCCTCCTCGTTTTTCCATATCTCGAAGATAAAGAAAATGGTAGGATCAGCGGGTGACTGATAGAGTTCGTACGCCTCGCAACCAGCCTCCTTCAATGTCTCAACACGACACTTGAGGAACGAATCGCGGAACGTAGATACGTGCTCGGGCTTCACCTTGCGGATGATATTGAGCAACATACGCTCACCCTTGGGCTGGCCATCGACAATGGTGCGAACCATCTGTCCGGAGAAGTTGGCATCTGCCAAACCCTGCTCACTGCTTGTCTTCTGCATAGCCACAAAGTGAGGCATCTGCATATGCTTATTGAGGTCAGCCTCGCTCTTCCACTTCTCAAAAAGAAGAATCTGCGAAGGATCAGTACAATGCTGGTAATAGTCGTAGGTCAAATTACCCGCCTCCTGCAGTGTGCCCTGACGGCAACTCTCCAGATTAGCCTTGTAATCTACCAACTTGCCCATATTGGCTTTGAGCATAGCGTTGATTAAAAGATAGCTCTCGCTCTGCTGTGCCTGTACAACGCCCACAAATGCGACTGCGGCAACAAAGCACATCGCAACTCTAAAAAATCGCTTCATAATAGGTCTGCTTATTTAATGAAAATCTTATGCACTTTGGTCTTGAACGAGGGCTCGTTGATGCCCTGGCACTCCTCAGAGTGAACCTTCGAGTGAGGCAGCGAGCTATGGATGGTGTGCGCCTCGTCAGTAGTCCACAACTCGTAGATAAGGAAGATGGTTGGATCGAGTACCGACTGATAAATCTCAAATGCCTCGCAACCCTCCTCCTTCAAGGTAGCCTCACGGCTCTTGAGGAACGAATCGCGCAGTGTCGATATATGCTCAGGCTTAACCTTGCGGATGATATTCATCAACAAACGCTCACCCGTAGGCTCTGAGTTAAGGTATGCACGCTGCACGAACCCCTTATACTCGGGGTCGATAGCCGCACTTCTCTCGACCATCAAGGTCTTCAAGTGCTCGGTTGCCGAGTGAGATGCGTGGCCAGCTTCGTTGCACCATATCTCATAGAATACATACTCCTGCGGATCGAGGCACGAGCGGAAAATCTCGTACGCCAAAGCTGTACCTTCCTTCAAAGTCTCAACGCGGCACTTGAGGAATGCCTCAGGCAGGGCGCCATTGCCATTATCCTTCTCGCGACAAAACACATTGAGCAAAATGTTCTTATCGGCCGTCTGAGCCAATACAACATCTGCCGAGAGCAACAACACTACGGCACACAACGCAAGTTTAAAGATCTTTCTCATAGTTTTTTCTATTTATATTAGTATTTATTCGCTTCAACCATAAGCAGGGACTTTCCCCAGAAGGCAGCACCCAGACATAACACAACATCTTATGCACACCCTTCAGCATACAAATATACTCATTTTTGTGTAGCAAATGGTGCTTCGCACCACTTATTTTTATAACAACGGCACAATCTGAAGAATTTGCAGTGTCCAAATTCTTATTTTTTGGGGGCAAAATCACTATATTTGCACTCGTAAACAAAGTGCAAGGTAGATATGCTCCGTAAACTGTTAATAATCATAGCCACATACATCACCAGCCTTATTGCGATGGCTCTGCAAAAACCACTCTTTTTGGCGTGGTATGCCGAGCGGGCAGCCGAGTCATCGGCAGCTGAACTCTTGGCCGTTTCGTGGCACGGTCTGTTGCTCGACTCCACTACGGCAGCATACATTACCGCCATTCCGTGGCTGATGATGCTCATCACCATTTGGATAGGCATCCCCGAGCGAATCGTACAGCGTGGTCTGAAGGTCTATTTCGGCATTATGGCATTTCTATCGTCGCTCATCGTAGCGGTCGATTTGGGCCTGTTCCGCCATTGGGATTTCCGCCTCGACAGCACCATTATACCCTACTTGCGCACGCCCAAGGAGGCTGCGGCAAGCGTTACATGGGACGATATATGGCCCACGATGATTCTCTTTGTGGCGTATGGGGCATTGCTCTTTTGGGCGTGGCGACCCCTTGCCAAACTATACCGCAAGGTGGAACAAAGTGTGCGCCAGCGACTACTTTCAACGGCGGTGATGTTGCTTACGGGAGGCTTGCTATTCCTCGCCATCCGTGGTGGTTTGGACACCGCACCGGCCAACGTAAGCAAGGTCTATTTCAGCGAGAATATGTTCCTGAATCAGGCGGCGACAAACCCCATCTTCTCGTTCCTTTCGTCGGCGGCTCGCTCCGAATTAAAGGATAGTGACTACCGCTACTTCACGGACGAGGAGTGCGCTGAGATATTTTCGCAGGACGCTGGCAACACATCTATCGGTGGCAATACAACTTCGCTCTTTAAACACAAGCGCCCCAACGTGGTGCTTGTAATGTTGGAGAGCTTGGGCCGTACGGTGGTTGACGAAGTGGTGGATGGTCGTGCCGTAGCACCCAACCTGCAACGTATAAAGAGCGAGGGAATCTGGTTCGAGAATATGCTGGCCAACTCATACCGTACCGACCGAGGCACAGTGGCCGTGATGAGTGGTTACCCTGCCCATCCCGTAGTATCGGTTATGAAGTATCCGCAGAAGGCCCACACCCTGCCCGCTATAGCACGCTCACTACGCAACGAGGGTTACGCAACGAGTTTTATGTATGGTGGCGATGCCAACTTCACCAACACAATATCATATCTCTACGGCACAGGCGTGGAGCGCATAACCGACAAGGCGCAGATGACGTTCGACGCCCCCACCAACAAATGGGGCTATGCAGATGATGTGGTATGCCCCTATTTTGCCGACGAGGTATTGGCCCTCTCCGAGCAAGGCAAGCCCTTCTTCGCCACACTGCTAACTCTCTCATCACACGAGCCATTCGATGTGCCCTACTCGGCATTCGATGATAAGATTCTGAACTCGGTAGCATACACTGACAAGGCCGTAGGAGCGATGATTGACAAGTGGCGCCAATCGTCGGCGTGGGATAATATGGTGGTGATACTCATCGCCGACCACGGTATGCCCTATCCCGCATCACTCACCACGGGAGCATTGGAGCGCCAGCGCATACCTATGATTTGGACGGGTGGAGCGCTTAATCAGAGCGCTATGCAGGTTGATACCTACGCCTCACAGGCCGACCTTGCCGCCACATTGCTCGCACAGCTCGACATCGACCATAGCGACTTTCTCTTTAGTCACGATATATTCGACACATCGCAATCACACTCTGCATTCTGGACCTGGAACAATGCTTTTGGATTGATAAATGCTGATGGACACCTGATATATAACCTCACGGGCAATAACATAATCGATGAGGGTGGCACAACCACCGACTTCGAGCGCCGAGGCAAAGCCATCGTGCAGACCATACACCAAGATATACGCAAACGATAGATAATGAACCACCGCTCGACAATACTCTTCCTTACACTCACCGCACTTGTTGTGGTGCTCTTTGCCGTCGATATGATGGTAGGCTCGGTGGGCATCTCCGCAGGGGATGTATGGGCAGCCCTCACGGGTGGCGAGTGCGATCCTATAACGCGCAAGATTATCATCGACATACGCCTGATGAAGGCAATTGTGGCCATCCTTGCCGGTGCGGCACTTGCTGTGAGCGGACTACAGATGCAGACCCTGTTTCGCAACCCGCTGGCGGGCCCATATGTATTGGGCGTAAGTTCGGGTGCAAGCCTTGGCGTGGCACTATTCATTCTCGGCGCACCGCTGCTTGGCGTGGGCAGCTCGGCTATGCTCTCAACGATGGGCATTGCCGGTGCAGCGTGGTTGGGCGCGGCAGCTATTCTGGCTATGGTGGCAGCTGTGAGCCAACGTATAAAGGATATTATGGTGATTCTGATTCTCGGTATGATGGTCAGCTCGGGCGTGAGTGCCATCGTGCAGATATTGCAATACCTAAGCGACGAGGAGTCTCTTAAGAGTTTCGTCATCTGGACGATGGGCTCACTTGGTGACATCACATCATCACAGCTATGGTTGGTTGCCCCAGCCGTCGTTACAGGACTCTTGATTTCGGTGGCCGTCATCAAGCCTATGAACCTGATGCTACTGGGCGAGGGTTATGCCCGCACGATGGGACTCAACATACGTCGTTCGCGTTTGCTAATACTCCTCTCGACCACACTGCTGGCTGGAACGATAACTGCCTTCTGTGGTCCTATCGGATTTATCGGCTTAGCTATCCCGCACGTAGCGCGTATGCTCATTCGCAATGCCGACCATCGTCTGCTGCTCCCCGCAACGGCGCTGACAGGTGCCGTATCGCTATTAGCGTGCGACATAGTATCAAAGATGCTGACACTGCCCGTAAATACCATCACGGCACTGCTCGGTATTCCGATTGTGATATGGGTAGTCATCCGCAACAAAAACATTGTATAGTATGATTCGTTTCGATAATATAACATTGGGCTACGGCAAGCGTACTCTAATCGAGGGGCTCTCGGCCGAGGTGCGTCGTGGCCAGCTCACTGCACTGGTAGGCCGCAACGGCACGGGCAAGAGTACCCTGCTGCGTGCCATTGCGCAGTTGGGCGAGGTATTATCGGGCGACATTGTACTCGACGGCAAAAAGATATCCACACTCTCGCCTGCCGATATGGCTTCTATGGTGGCCTTTGTTACCACCGACAAGGTGCGCGTCGCCAACCTGCGATGCCGCGATGTAGTGGCCCTTGGTCGTGCTCCATACACCAATTGGATTGGACGTATGCAGGTGCAGGATGTAGCCATAGTAGATGAGGCGTTGGCAGCAGTTGGAATGAGCGACTACGCCGATAAAACAATGGACCGAATGTCGGACGGAGAGTGTCAGCGTATTATGATTGCCCGCGCCTTGGCACAGCAGACGCCCATAATTCTTTTGGACGAGCCCACTGCATTTCTCGATATGCCTAACCGCTACGAACTATGTACCCTACTGCGTCGTCTAGCCCACGAGGAGCACAAGTGCATACTCTTCTCTACCCACGAGTTGGATATCGCCCTCTCGCTATGCGATGCCATAGCGCTCATCTCCCCTCCCGAAATGCATATACTCCCCACCGAGGAGATGGTGCATAGCGGTCACATCGAACGTCTATTTACAACGGGCATAGTGAGTTTTGACCCCGCAACAAAAAGCGTTGAGATAAAGACAAAATAAGGAGCAATCCCTTTTGAGGTTGCTCCTTATATATTATAAACTAGGTAACTACTACTTTTCGCCAAAGGCCAAATCACCTGCATCACCCATACCAGGTACGATATAGGCTCGTGAGGTTAGTTCGGCGTCCACGGCACCCAACCACAGCGTAGTAGAGCGCGAAGGCAGATGACGTGTAACGTAGTCCACACCCTGCTCGCTGGCAATAACCGCTGCGATGTGAGTGTGAGCAGGCTCGCCACCCTTAGCCACCAGAGCCTCGTAAGCCATAACCAGCGATGTACCAGTAGCCAACATTGAATCGACTAAGATGAGAGTTTTACCCTCGAGATCACAATTTGAGGTGTACTCCACCTTAACCTTGAACGAGCCATCCTTCGAGCTCTTGCGATAGGTCGACACGAAGGCGCTATCGGCATCGTCGAAGTAGTTCAAGAAGCCCTGATGCAGAGGAAGGCCTGCACGCAAGAGGGTGGCAAGGACAATCTTATCGCTAATAAGCTCCATAGCAACCTCACCCAGCGGAGTCTCAACCACACGGCTTTGATAGTTAAGCGATCGCGAAATCTCGTAGCTCATAACCTCGCCAATACGTTCGAAATTACGGCGAAAACGCATCGAATCACGTTGCACCTCGCGGTCGCGAATCTGGGCGATAAACTTATTGAGAATCGTATTCTCCTTACTCAAAATGTGAATCATAGCCATCCTATATTAGTACAAGAAATTGTTGAAGGGGTATCTTCCTGCGTGTATCTCACGAACCATACCATAAAGGTCTGAACGCAACTTCTCGATATTCTGACGCTCGACAGCAGAGATGAAGATGCAAGGTGTGTTGGCCTTTGCAATCCAACTCTTCTTCAAATCCTCCAACGAAAGGTTCTTGCGCGTTGCGGGAGTCAGGTCGTCTTCATCCTTCTTCTCGTAGGTGTAAGCGTCAATCTTGTTAAAGACCAAATATACAGGCTTATCACCTGCGCCAATATCCTGCAAGGTCTGCTTTACTACGGCAATCTGCTCCTCGAAGTTGGGATGCGAGATATCCACAACATGAATCAAAAGGTCGGCCTCACGCACCTCGTCAAGAGTAGACTTAAACGACTCTATGAGCTCGGTAGGCAACTTGCGGATAAAACCTACGGTATCAGAGAGCAGGAAGGGTAAGTTGTCGAATACGACCTTACGCACCGTGGTATCAAGCGTTGCAAAGAGTTTGTTCTCAGCAAAGACCTCGCTCTTCGAAACAAGGTTCATCAGCGTTGACTTACCAACGTTGGTATATCCCACCAACGCTACACGCACCATCGAGCCACGATTAGAGCGCTGGACCGCCATCTGGCGATCAATCTTTGAGAGCTCCTCCTTGAGTTTCGATATGCGGTTACGCACGATACGTCGGTCGGTCTCAATCTCACGCTCACCAGCACCGCCACGGGTTCCCGTACCTCCTCGCTGACGCTCAAGGTGGGTCCACATACCGGCCAAGCGAGGTAACATATACTCGTGCTGAGCCAACTGAACCTGCGTCTTAGCGTATGCCGTGCGGGCGCGCGACATAAATATATCAAGAATCAAACGAGTGCGGTCCAATATGCGACAGGGCATCTCCTTCTCGATATTGCGGGTCTGCGAGGGCGAGAGCTCATCGTCGAAAATAACGACATCGATCTCATTCTCTTCGCAATATGTAGCAATCTCCTCCAGCTTGCCCGGACCAACATAGATGCGTGACGAGGGCTGGGGCAGACGCTGAGTGAAGCGACGTACGGTGACAATATCGGCCGTCTCGGCCAAAAACTCCAGCTCACCCAAAAACTCCTCGGCCTGCTCGATAGGTTGTCCGTCTCGGATAACGGCTACCACAACGGCACGCTCGCGCAAGTCCTGAGGCTCCTCGACAGGAGTATTATTCTCTTTGCTTTTTGCCATCCTAATGGGGGTATAAAAAAAAGCATCCCGAAACAATTAGTTGCGGGATACCTTATATAGATTCTAAAAATTAGTTCTGAATCTGGAATACTACGGGCAAAGTATACTTTACACGTACGGGCTTGTTACTCTGCATACCGGGCTCCCACTTGGGTGAGTTGCCTACTACACGAGTTGCCTCCTCAGCCAAAGACTTATCGGGAGACTGAAGCACCTGGATGTTAGAAACAGTACCATCGCGCTCAACAACGAACGAAACAACTACACGACCAGAGATACCGTTCTCCTGAGCGATCTGGGGGTAACGAAGACGGCCCTGAACCCAGTTACGGAACTGGTTAAGGTCACCACCACGGAATGTAGGCATCTTCTCTACCTTGATGAAGGGCTGATCCTCCTCGATCTCCTCCTCCTCAACCTCAACTACAGTGGTCTCGATCTCCATACCCTCCTCGAACTCGTCGAAAGTCATGATCTCGGTGGTAATCTTAGAGTCGTTGGTCACGATGTCAAGGATATCGTTGAAGACCTTAATCTCAACCTTCTTGGGAGCCTCAGGTGGCTTCTGCTCGTTACGAGTAATCTCGGTAATCTCCTCCTCAATGGGACCATAATTCAAATCGACCTGCTCGATACGATACTCCTTGGGAGCGTAAAGGAACGCACCGATGGTAATCAACAAGGAAATGATCAAGCCGATCTCAAGGAACAGACCTTTCTGGTTCTGAAGATCTGCCTTAGGTGATTTTTTAATTTCCATAAATGTTAGTTTTATTTTTTCAATTTAATTTTGTTCGTTCGTTTTAAGCGGCGGGGCAAATCACTTAACCCCTTAGCACACAAAGCATTAACACCAACGCATCATCATCCATCGTATCCCTATACCGACGACAACGCACCGCTATTAATGACTATATGCGCGGTTGTTTGGGCAAATATAATCATAAATTTTCAAAAAATAATACTCAGTGCAGAAAAATCTTCATTTTTTTTTTACTTTTGTTGTCGTAGTTCAGATTTGTTATGGCAGAAAACACGAAAAATAGTCTCTATGGCCTAACCCTCGAGCAGTTACATGCGCTCTGTGAGAAGCACTCGCTACCTCGCTTTGCAGCCAAGCAGATTGCCCGCTGGCTCTATGTGCGCCGAGTGAAGGATATCGATCAGATGACCGACCTCTCGAAGGCTGCACGCACCACGCTCAAGGAGCATTACGACCTAGGGCTTACACCACCCTTGAAGGAGAGTATATCGGCCGATGGCACAAAGAAATATCTCTTCCGCACACAGCAGGGCGAGTATATCGAATCGGCATATATTCCCGATGGCGAGCGAGCCACTCTGTGCGTGTCGTCGCAGGCTGGTTGCCGCATGGGATGCCGCTTCTGCGCCACCGCACGACAGGGTCTACAGCACTCGTTGTCGGCTACCGAGATTATCAACCAGATAATCTCAATCCCTGAGAGCGAAAAGCTCACCAACCTGGTGTTTATGGGCATGGGCGAGCCTCTGGATAATATAGATAATGTATTGGCATCGTTGCAGATAATCACCTCGTCGTGGGGAATGGCTTGGTCGCCCACACGTGTGACGCTCTCAACGGCCGGCGTAGCTCGCGAGCTGGATAGATTTATGAACGAGACGAAGGTGCACCTGGCAGTGAGTCTGCACAACCCGTTCCACGACGAGCGTAAGGAGATTATGCCCATCGAGAATGCCTACCCCATACGCGAGGTGTGCGACATCTTGCGTCGTTACGACTTCACGGGACAGCGCCGAGTGTCGTTCGAGTATATCGTGATGGAGGGTCTGAACGACTCGCCAGCACACATCAAGGAGTTGTGCCGTCTGCTCGACGGAATAAAGTGCAGAATGAACCTTATCCGATTCCACAAGATTCCCGACTCACCCTACTACTCACCCTCGGACGAGCGTATGCGTAAGTTTCGCGACACACTGACTGCCAAAGGAATACAGACAACCATTCGCGCCTCGCGAGGCGAGGATATAAAGGCGGCCTGCGGATTGTTATCAACAGCCGAGAAAAACCAATAACCCCCATCAGAGATGATTGCTTTAATAGAAAAATACTTTCCCTCTCTTACCGAACATCAGAAGGAGCAGTTCCGTTCGCTATATGACCTCTATGCCAATTGGAATGCGAAGATAAATGTAGTATCGCGCAAGGATTTTGACCAATTGTACCTGCGCCACATTCTCCACTCGCTGGCCATTGCCAAGGTGTGCCAATTTGAGGCGGGCACAAGGGTGCTGGACGTAGGATGCGGTGGCGGATTTCCAAGTGTGCCGTTGGCTATTATGTTTCCCGATGTGAAGTTCGTATCGGCCGACTCTATTGGCAAGAAGATTACGGTGGTTAAGGGTGTATGCGAAGGAGCTGGTATTACCAATATAGACGCGCGTAATGTGCGCGTGGAGCAGATTCCCGAAAAGTTCGACTATGTAGTTTCGCGTGCCGTAACTGAAATGCCTCAGTTTGTTAAGTGGATATGGTCGAAAATTGAGCGCGGACAAAAGGGTACGCTTCCCAACGGAATACTCTACCTCAAGGGCGGTGACCTGACCGAGGAACTCTCCGCAACAAAGATGAAATGGACGGAGTATCAGATTGCCGACTTCTTCGAGGAGGAGTTTTTCGAGACAAAAAAGGTGGTATATACCTCTAAATAAATAAAAGGTTGTCCTTGAGGGACAACCTTTTTATTCACCAAAAAATTCATACCGAACAGGAGTCTTTTTAAGCAATCGTCCTACCTATTCAATCCAGCAGCTACGATAGCCTCGGCCAACAAGAAGTCATCGGGATTATCAATATCCATACTCTCAATGCGGTCGGTAACAGCCATATAGGGGCGTTCGCCTATGCGACGGCGCTTGCCTCGCCATACCTCGCGTTCGAAGACGAAGAATGCCGAGGTCTCAACATATACAGGCTCCAGGTCCTGCGTACGCGGAACACGGTCGAACGAGTAATTAAGCGGCTTGCCATCCCACCACGCAAAGGTCTGCACACGCTCGGCACTGAAGGCCGAGTCGTACTCACCACTCTCCACACGTGCCACAGCATCGGCAATGGTCGCTGAGCGAATAAAGGGTGATGTGGCGTGGGCTAGGATATATATATCGGCATCTACAGACGACGTGAAGGCATCGTATATCTCCTCGCCAAGTGTGGTGTTGGAGTCCAGGCTTTGGTCGCGTTGCAAGAACTTCACTCCCTCGGGCAAATACTGTTGCACATCGGGATTACTGCAGTAGAGATAGACCTCGTCGATATTCTCCACCTGCGTTAGGGTCTGCAACAGGTAAGCCATAAGCGGACGACCGCCCAGCAGACGCAAGTTCTTACCTTCCACGCGCTGACTATTGAGTCTGATAGGAACAAAAGCTACTTTTTTCATCTTACTGTACTAAAAGATTACAACCACGAATGTCGGCTCCCGACAATCGTCCCTCGACCATAAACGAGCCATCGTCAAAGACGCGTCCCACATCCTGCGTCGCTATAAAGGCGCACGACGAGAGGTTGGCCAAATCTATTATGTTCAACGCTCCACGCGAGGGCGCAGACGACACACTGAAAGGATTGTTCACATCGCGCACAACTACGCGCATCCACTCTGGAGCACGAAATATGCCATCGCCCGAGGAGTAGGCCTGCGACGTGAGTTCGGCCATACCATACTCTGAATGAATCTTCTCCACACCAAATGCCGTAGTGAGAATCTTATGGAACTCTGCCTTCGACAACTCCTCGCGGCGGCCCTTCATTCCGCCCGTCTCCATCACAATTGTGTTGGCAAGTTTTGGGGCATGGCGCTCGGCCAAATCCCACAAAGCATAGCTTACGCCGAGTAAAATCTTCGGCTTAGGGTCGGATGCCATATCGGCAAGCATATTCTCATATTCGTCGAGGTAAAAACCTCCCGAGCCACTGCGGGCAATCATTCGATCGACCATATAGACCAGCGACGAGCCTTCGCGCTGGAGGTAGTTTGGCAGAAGTCCGTAGATGCTCCATCCCTCCACATTGCCATAGAACCTCTCGAAAGCCGTAGTGAAGGCTCTCTCGTAAAGTGCAAGGCTCTGCATCAGGTGGCGCGATGGGGTTTGCCCCGTAGTGCTGCTCGATGTAAAGATTTTTTCGGGCTCGCCATCGCCACAGTATATGTCGCGCATTTTGAATAATTCGATGGGCAGGAAAGGAATATCCTCCACACGTCTTACTCCATTGGGATCGATACCCACCAACTCGACATACTCTGCATAAGGCTTACATCGTACGACCTGCTCGCGAAACAGCGCCAGAGCCGCCACCTCGAACTCCTCGGTAGTAGAGATAGAAAATATGTTGTCGGGAAAATTCATATACAAGCAAAAAATCCGATTCGGGGGTCGGCATCCCAACCCCCGAAAACGGATATTCATATTAGTAGCCTCTACTTCTTGCTCTTGGGGGCAAGAATCATATTCATCTTCTTGCCATCGAGCTTGGGCATAAGCTCCACCTTTGCAATCTCCTCGAGATCAGTAGCAAAACGCAACAAAAGAATCTCACCCTGCTCCTTGAAGACGATCGAACGACCGCGGAAGAATACCGAAGCCTTAACCTTGGCACCCTCCTTGATGAAGTTCTCGGCGTGCTTGAGCTTGAAGTTGTAGTCGTGGTCGTCGGTCTGGGGGCCGAAACGAATCTCCTTTACTACTACCTTCACCTGCTTAGCCTTGATCTCCTTAGCCTTACGCTTCTGCTGGTAGAGGAACTTCTGGTAGTCGGCAATGCGGCATACGGGAGGCTCGGCATTGGGAGAGATCTCAATGAGGTCCAACTCCATCTCGTCGGCCATAGCGATTGCCTGCTTGATGGGCAACACCAGATTGGGCTCTACATTCTCGCCAACGATACGCACCATAGGTGCCGTAATCTCGTTGTTGATACGGTTGGGATTCTCTTTCTCTACGCGACGGCCTCGCATACCCTGCTGCTGAGGCTTGTTGTTACCGCCGTTCATCGGACGTGGCGGAAACGGTTTCTGTGTAATTGCCAAATTAGTTACTTGTTCGTTTAACTTATGTTAATTGCGGAGCTTAGTTACTCCATCTTATTTGCTTCAATCTCGGCATCAACGAGCTGATTGATGTGTGCTGCGAACTCCTCGACAGTCATAGCACCCTTGTCGCCCTCGCCCTGTACGCGAACCGACACCTTGCCCTCGGCTGCCTCCTTCTCACCTACGACAAGCAAGAAAGGAATACGCTTGAGCTCGTTGTCACGAATCTTACGGCCAATCTTCTCGTTACGCTCGTCAACCTGCACGCGTACGTCGGCCTTGCCCAAACGCTTAGCTACGTCGTTAGCGTAGTCGTTGAACTTCTCCGAGATAGGCAGGATAACGGCCTGGTCGGGAGTAAGCCACAAGGGGAAGCGACCTGCAGTGTGCTCGAGCACCACCGCCACGAAACGCTCCATAGAGCCGAACGGTGCACGGTGAATCATAATGGGACGGTGCAACTTATCGTCGTTGCCCTTATATGTAAGGTCGAAACGCTCGGGGAGGTTATAGTCAACCTGGATTGTACCGAGCTGCCAGCTACGACCGAGTGCGTCCTTAACCATAAAGTCGAGCTTAGGACCGTAGAATGCTGCCTCACCCAACTCAACAGTGGTGTTCAAGCCCTTCTCCTTACAAGCCTGGATGATAGCCGACTCTGCCTTCTCCCAATTCTCGTCCGAGCCGATATACTTCTCTGTGTTGTTGGGGTCACGCAATGAAATCTGTGCTGTGTAGTTCTCGAACTTCAATGTGCGGAAGATATAGAGCACGATATCGATAACCTTCTCGAACTCCTCCAGAAGCTGGTCGGGGCGCACGAAGAGGTGAGCATCGTCCTGTGTAAAACTACGCACACGTGTCAAACCGTGCAACTCACCCGACTGCTCGTAACGATATACGGTACCAAACTCCGCCAAACGAACGGGAAGATCCTTGTATGAGCGGGGCTTCGAGCGGTAAATCTCGCAGTGGTGGGGGCAGTTCATAGGCTTGAGCAGGTACTCCTCACCCTCGAAGGGAGTGTGGATAGGCTGGAACGAGTCCTTACCATACTTTGCGTAGTGGCCCGATGTAACGTAGAGATCCTTGTTACCGATGTGGGGAGTGATTACCTGCATATAGCCGTAATCCTTCTGAATCTGGCGCAAGAAACGCTCCAGACGGTCACGCAACTCAGCACCCTTGGGAAGCCACATAGGAAGACCCTGACCTACGCGTTGAGAGAACATAAAGAGCTCGAGATCCTTACCCAACTTACGGTGGTCACGCTTCTTAGCCTCCTCAATCATAGCCAGATACTCGTCGAGCATCGACTTCTTGGGGAACGATACGCCGTAGATACGTGTAAGCATCTTGTTCTTCTCGTTACCACGCCAGTAAGCACCAGCTACAGATGTAAGCTTTACGGCCTTGATAACACCTGTATTGGGGATATGCGGACCGCGGCAAAGATCAGTAAAGTCGCCATTTGTATAGAATGAGATGGTGCCATCCTCAAGGTCCTGAATGAGTTCAACCTTGTACTGATCGCCCTTCTCGGTAAATGTCTTGAGTGCCTCGGCCTTCGATACTTCCGAGCGAACGAGCTCCTCCTTGCCGCGAGCCAACTCCTGCATCTTCTTCTCGATTGCGGGAAGGTCACCCTCGGTGATGGGGGTGGGAGAGTCTACGTCATAGTAGAAACCATTGTCGATAGCGGGACCGATACCGAACTTAATGCCGGGATAGAGGCTCTGCAAAGCCTCGGCCAAGAGGTGCGACGATGTGTGCCAGAAGGCGTGCTTGCCCTCAGCATCGTCCCACTTGTAGAACTTAATTGAAGCGTCCTCATTGATGGCGCGAGTCATATCGACTGTTTCGCCATTTACCGAAGCGGCCAGACAGTCGGCAGCGAGACGAGGGCTGATGCTCTCGGCTACTTGGTAAGCAGTTGTTCCTGCGGCAAACTCCTTAACGTTGCCATCAGGAAAAGTGATTTTAATCATAATTGTTATTTAAGTTTTATGTTTTGAGCCTACGTCCGCTTCCACAATTACGAGACGGAATACGGCCTTCAGCTCGGTTAATTTCTTTATTTCTCTTTTTGTGTTCGCTTTTTACGGATATAATCAACGATGAAGAACAGGGCGGCCAAAAAGCAAACGAACTCGGCAATTGTCGATGGCCACTCCAAAGGCTCGCCTGTGTTGTACTTGTAAACATTTGCACACAAACCAATCATCGACAACAGCGCTACTGATACCCAAAGCGCCATATTTGACCGTGTATTTCGGGGTCTCTGGTCTAACATATCTCTATCTCCTAAAGCTCAATTTTCAGAAAACGCAAAACCCAATTTGCATTTTGAATTCACAACTTCTACTCCTCGGTCTCGGGCAGTTTCAAATCCTTAACTGAGATATCGCGGCCCTTCTCACGCTCGAAGTGCTGCAACGGACGTGCTGTCCACTCGGCCCATTGCTCGCGGTTACGAACGATGTCGATAGCAGCATAGATAGCATTTCGCATCGACTGCGCATCGGCAATACCCTTGCCCGCGATGTCGTACGCTGTGCCGTGGTCGGGCGAGGTACGTACAGCCGAAAGGCCTGCCGTAAAGTTCACACCATCGGGCGAAAGTGTCTTGAACGGAGTCAAACCCTGGTCGTGATACATAGCCAACACGGCATCGTACTTGGCATAGCCGCCACCAGCGAACAAGCCATCGGCGGGGAAGGGGCCAAAGGCCAGCGTGCCCTGCTCGAAAGCCTCCTCAATGGCAGGCTTTATAATCTCCTGCTCCTCGGTGCCGAGCATACCGCCCTCACCCGCGTGGGGGTTGAGAGCCAACACTGCGATGCGGGGCTCCACGATGCCAAAGTCCTCCTTGAGCGACTGGCGGAGCGTTGCGAGTGATTGCAAAATCTTCTCCTTCGATATGCTACGGCTAACCTCTGCCACGGGGATGTGGATTGTAACCAAGCCCACTCTGAGGCGGTCGCTGCACATAATCATCATTGGCTCGCCCTCCAGATGCGACGCCACAAACTCGGTGTGGCCTGTGAAGCGGAACTTGTCGCTCTGCGCCATCTCCTTATCGATGGGGGCTGTTACCATTGCGTCGATAGCGCCCTCCTTCAAATCCTCTACGGCCACCTCCAGCGCCTCTACTGCGGCCTTGCCACCCTCGGCTGAGGGCACACCCGGCTGGGGCTCTGCGTCGCCCGTATCGACGAGGTTTACCTTGCCACGACGAGCATCATCGGCCGAAGCCACTACATTGAACTGAACGCCATACTCCTCCTTGTTGAGCATCGCCATATAAGCCTTTGCAGCCTTGTGTGAGCCATACACCACGGGGGTGAAGAGTTCTGCTACGCGCTGGTCGGCAAAGGTGCGGAGTATGACCTCCCAGCCCACGCCATTCACATCGCCTTGTGTAATTCCTATCTTAAGTCTTGAATCCGACATAATTAATTGCATACTATTTCAAACAGCAAATATACTAATAATTTTCAATTATTAGCGTTTTGGGGCGATTTTACGCAAAAAAAACGACCTCCCTGAGGGAAGGTCGCTTGTTGTTGAGTCTTGTGTTTGATTATTGTGGGATAACCTGGAAGGTCATAATTCTCTCCCACTTGTTACATTTGTAGGTGATTGTCAACTCCTGATAGGTCGTTGGATCTAAATCCTCAATCTTCCATACATATTTGTTTACACGCGTCACTTTCCACTTATTCGGGTGGCTCGATGTGAGTGTGTATTCCGTAGCAGGGATATAGTCGCTATCGGTGCAACTGTTGACATAGTTGTAGTAGCTGCCTGTACCAGGCTTTCCATCTTTCCAATATGCTGCAAAGTAGTAATTTCCTGCATCGAGGCGCTCTTTGCTATCGTACAAATATTCCAAATAATCAACACCTAATTGCGCCTTGGGCTTACCGTTGGAGTCAAGACTCTTGAAAAGGAACATCTGGGTAGCAACTCTTGCCATAATGTTTACTGTTCGGCCTGCATAGGTTTTAATACCAAATTGATTCGGTCCGGAACTGCCACCGTCTGTTTGCCCTACCAACGAAAACTTTACCTTTGACCTCTCGACAACGATATCAACCTCGTCTCTCGTGTCGTAGTATGAGCCCCAATTCAAGGCCTTCAAGTTGCCATTGCTGGGCACGATTTGAGTGGGTGTTGCCTCAAACACTTTTCCGTGCCAACCTGTAAGTGTCTCATCGCTGAAAGTCAGGCTTGTGGGTATTGCACCCTCAAATACTTGGATTTCTACCGAATCCTCCTTGTTGGTTCCATCTGTTGCTTTGGCGGTGATTGTCACCTTGCCCTCGGCTATGCCCTTCACCAGGCCGCTAT
>JAZQSN010000110.1:0-1692 GCA_045630065.1 Alistipes sp. | reverse complement strand
GTGCGTGATGGCAAGGAGATGACTATTACAGCCGATAAATTGAGTTGTGGCGATGACATCCTATTAGACCGCCGAGATTGCTTGTGGAACTTAAAGGAGATAGCCAATGAACAACTACGAACATCTGAGCCCCTATAACGGTTGCGACCTCTACCAAGGCGATGCCCCCGATGTGCTCCCTATGCTTGCCGAGCAGGGCGTCAAGGCAGATATGATACTCACAGACCCACCTTATGGCACTACTCACTGCCGTTGGGATTCGCCCATAGATATAACGAAGATGTGGCAGGTGCTTCGTGGCGTTACTACGCCTATGACACCCACACTGCTCTTTTGTCAGCAGCCATTTACCAGCGTGCTTGGAGCTTCAAACCTCAAGCAGCTACGCTACTCGTGGGTGTGGGAGAAGACACAGCCTACGGGCTTTCTCAATGCTAAGCGTATGCCTATGAAAGCACACGAAGATATACTCGTATTCTACGACAGACTGCCGACATACAACCCCATAAAGACCGATGGTCATAAACGCAAGGTTGTTATGGCAGCACACCAGCGTAAGTGTAACGCCGGAGAGATATACCATAAGCACGACAACTATCGAAACTACATCTCCACAGAACGCTATCCTCGCAGTGTTATCAAGTTCAAAACAGACAAGCAGACATCGTGTCTGCACGCTGCACAGAAACCTGTGGCACTGCTTGAGTATCTAATCCGCACCTATACCAACGAGGGCGATTTGGTGATTGACTTTGCTATGGGCAGTGGCAGTACAGCCATTGCCTGCCGAAATACAGGACGCCGATTTATCGGAGTCGAGATTCAGAGAGACATATTTCAAACCGCATTAAAGCGAATAACAGATGAGCACAACCCAGGAGTTCTGGGTGGACATTGAAAACTATGAAGGGTGTTATCAAGTCAGTAACAAAGGTCGTATCAAGAGCCTTGAAAGGGAGGTTACTTCGGGTGGCATTACACGCACGCAGCCCGAGCGCATACTAACGCATTGGTGTGGCAAGACATCGCTCTATGACTGCGTGAGATTATACAAAAATGGCATCGGAGAGAAATTCTCCGTACACCGCATTGTGGCCGAGCATTTCCTCAATGATTGGGATCCTGAATTGGAGGTAAACCATATCGACGGTAATCGCTACAACAATGCGGCAGAGAATCTTGAGATGTGTACTCACCAGTGCAATATGGAGCACGCCATAGCCAATGACCTCAAAAACGACTATGGCGAGAAGAACCGTAATGCAAAACTAACCAACGCACAGGCTGAACGAATACGCGAACGCTACTACGCCGGTGGCGTAACGCAGTTGGAATTGGCTATCGAGTTTGGTGTATCGCACCAGACCGTGAGCTGCATTGTGCGACACAAAAAGTATTTCAGATGATAGTAACAAGAGTAAAACGAAGACGAGCAACAGCCCCGATGAAGGTGATTGACTCGTTTGTGGATAAGGGACTTGTCGAGGGTGGGCACGCCTCGCTCCCCGATATCGATGTCGATTATGCATCAGACCGCCGTCAGGAGATGAAGGACTACCTTGAACAGCGATACAATGTAGGTGGTCGTCAACGTGTATTCTCGGCAGGAACATTCACAACGCTGAAACTTAAAGCGGCACTTAAAGATGTGGCGCGAGTACACCGTGTGCCGCACGGCACGGTAAACTACAT
>JAZQSN010000109.1:0-9475 GCA_045630065.1 Alistipes sp. | reverse complement strand
GAGGATAACCTCGTCAATCTGCGAAGCCGACAAGCCTGCATCACGCAAAGCGTTGCGACAAGGCTCAATGGTCTTCTGAATGAGGTGGTCGCACAACTGCTCGAACTTAGCACGAGTGAGTGACATTACCAAGTGCTGGGGAATACCGTTTACGCGCATAATATAGGGGAGGTTGATCTCTGTAGTAGTTGTAGAAGAGAGCTCAATCTTTGCCTTCTCGGCAGCCTCCTTCAAACGCTGCAAAGCCATAGGATCCTGACGAAGGTCGATGCCGTGCTCAGCCTTGAATGCCTCAGCCATATAGTCGATCAATACGTGGTCGAAGTCGTCACCACCAAGGTGAGTATCACCATTTGTTGACTTAACCTCGAATACGCCATCACCCAACTCAAGGATTGAGATATCGAAAGTACCACCACCAAGGTCATATACTGCAACCTTCATATCGGCATCCTTCTTATCCAAACCGTAAGCCAAAGCGGCAGCTGTGGGCTCGTTGATAATACGGCGAACCTTCAAACCAGCAATCTCACCGGCCTCCTTAGTAGCCTGACGCTGTGAGTCAGAGAAGTAAGCGGGAACAGTGATAACTGCCTCAGTAACCTCCTGACCGAGGTAATCCTCAGCGGTCTTCTTCATCTTCTGCAAGGTGATAGCCGAAATCTCCTGGGGAGTGTACTGACGGCCGTCGATATCTACACGGGGAGTATTATTGTCGCCACGCACGATGCTATAGGGAGCACGAGCAATGTCGCTTGCTACGTTGTCATACTTCTCACCCATAAAACGCTTGATTGAGAAAATCGTACGCTTAGGGTTGGTGATAGCCTGACGCTTAGCGGGATCACCCACCTTACGCTCGCCACCATCGGTGAAGGCTACAATAGAAGGAGTGGTGCGATGACCCTCAGCGTTAGGAATAACGACGGGCTCATTACCCTCCATTACAGATACACAAGAGTTTGTAGTACCCAAATCAATACCAATAATCTTTCCCATAATCTTAAATTTTTATTTGTTTTTATTTTATTTTCAGTTTTGCGTGCCAGTCCTGTCGGGCCGACGCTATAATTATGAGCAAACGTTATACCAAACCAAAAAAATGACGAAATCAGTAAAATATGGCGCAAAATACTGACAAACTAGCTCCACGTCTGCCATTTTGTCTGCCACGCAGTCACCTAAAGGCTCAAAAATGGCACACATCGGCATTCTGGCATACCATCGTTTTTAGCCACAAACAAAAAAATCTCCTCTCGCGCACTGCGAGAGGAGAATAGATTAATACTTTGAATACTCTTTAGTGGTCAGTAGACTTAATAAGAGAGACATGTATCACACCATTGGCACCACGGGCACCATACATAGAGCCATCGCGGCTAACCGACACCGACTCCACCTGGTTGATACTTACATTCGAGAGCGTAGTGGTCTCAATGCCATCGACGAAAATCAGCGGCGCCGATGAAGCGTTGATCGATGTAGAGCCACGCAACGTAAGCTCACCATTCATCAACTGCATACCCGGCACCAGGCCAAGCAACGCCTCCTGCAAATCCATCTGACCCAAGGCACGCAACTCATCGCCCGTAATGACACCCGAGCCAGAGCTCTGCTCACGACGCTTGACGTGACCGAAGCCCGTATCAATCAACTCCTGCGACTCCTCGACACCCTTTACCGAGCCATCGACAATAATCACACGCATACTGCGACGTCCGTTGACGGGCAACTCGAACTTAATCTTCTTATAAGAGAATGCCAACACCGCATCACCCGGCACATCGGTAAGACCGAAGCGGCCCTGCTTATCCGACACGGTGTGACTACTGCGGCCTTTCACCTGCACCTTCATCTTCTGGACACCATATCCCTGCTCGGTAATGATCAATCCGTTGAAAGGTATTCCTCTCTCACTCTGTGCCATGGCCACAAACGAAGAGGCAACAAGCACTACAAAAAGCGATAATAATCGTTTCATACTCTACTTCATATACAAAAATGCACCGGAATCCGACATTGGTCGGCTCCGATGCAAGATTTTTCAAATTCGAAGGCTTATTCCTTACTTGTTCTCATTCAGAATACGCATTGCCGCATCGAGAATAGCCGTATCATCCAAAGTAACAACACCACCATCGGGACCCTGCTCGATGTGAATACCTGCACAAGCAGGAGCATCGAGGTGCTTTCCACCGAAGTAGTTGCGTACTGTATCTACATCAATTCCAAGCTCGTCAGCGATACGCTGAGAGCTACCACTGGGCAATTTGTCCTTAATACGACGAAGTTCGTTAAAAGTGATAATCATAACGTTATATTTTTTAGGTTTAAGTATTATTTTCTAATGTCAAAGGTATCGTCCCCTTAACTTCGCAATATAAAGTTACAACTATTTTTTCTTTCTGCAAAATTTCCGCTAAAAAAAGTCAAAAAAAAGAGAAATATCTCTACGATACCTCTCTTTTATATTACACCCGAAGTGATTATGCGACAACTGCCGCGCATCAATCCTCCTGGATATACTATTTGCTTTGCAATTTATTTAGCGGGCTCGATATATACCTGCCACAACAATGGTGTGTAGGGCAAAACCTCCGAAGTGGTGGTAATAGCCACATCATCGTTAGAGGAATCTGTATAGTATGAGTTGTTGTAGTAGTTGTTGTAGTAGTAACTATTGTAGTAGTTGTTGTAGTAATCGTAACCGCCATACATACCACCATACATGCCGCCGCCGTACATGCCACCCATGCCCATGCCGCCCATACCCATGCCCATACCACCCATACCGTAGTAGTTATTGTAGTAGTTATTGTAATAACTATTACCATAATAACTATTATAGTAGTTGTAGTAATTATAGTAGTCGCTATAGCTACTGCTGCTCGACGATGAACTGCTACCAGCTACACCGATGGCACCATAGGCATTAGATGATGTGGTAAGAATCACATTCCATGCACCCAATTTCATCTGGGGAATAGCATACTTCCAAGCATCAACGTATGAGTTATCGTCAGAAGATTCCTCAGCGGTAATGAAGCTCAAGGCAGAAGAGGTGTCGTAAATATCGTCATAGTCGTTGGCATATACAATTTTCTGCACCTCTGTGATATTGGTATCGACCACAAATCCATCGAGCAGACGTGTTACATACCATATATTTGCAGTCTGCACTGCATTCAGACTATCAGCCTCAGCTGGGTCGATACCCTCACCAAAACGCTTGAGCAATGCATCGTCAATCTCCTTGTTAATCTGAGCAAGGCTTTTGGTACCGAAAATCTTTCCCTTTGCGTAGGCTGTCTGGCCCTCGTAGATAAGAGTATCGGCTCTCAAGCAGTCGAAATTGAGCTGCGTCTTGGGGGTATACATATAATTAATATATAGACCTGCGATAGAGTCCACGGCCGGATACCACAAATTGTCGTAAACCGTAGTAGCACCCTCTCCTTCACCGCGAGTGTCACGCTTGAAGCTGCGACGCAAAGCCGATGCTGTGGCAGCACTCTCCTTATCCTCGGGCTCGGGAGCCAAACCTCCGTTAGCCTGGGCGAATGAGCGTACCCACTGATCCTCATATGCCAAGGGGTTTCCTACGTGTCCCCACACTCTTACCTCAGCAATCATCGGACGGCCTCGATCAAGCGAATACTGACCCTGATAACCACCATCACCGGTCATACCATTACCCGTGTCCGATACCAACGATGAAGGCATATACAGACGCAACTTTGTGCCATAGCGAGCCGAGATATCGCGATCGCTAATCTTCAGCTGGTTACGCATCGAGAGATAGATACCCTCGGGCAAGCTATTTGCCTTAGACTCACCACAATAGAGGTAATAAGGAACATAATGCGTATGATCAGTATATACGTTCTGCATACGAGCCAGCTCGGAGTTACGTGTCATAGCCACATTACCCGACAGGTCGCGGCAAGTGACATCGAACCACACCCACGAATCGTCATAACGTACGGCAGCGCTATCGGCCACTCCCTCATCGAGGAGCTCAACATAGTAGCCACCATTAACCTGATAGTTCTCCAACAAATCGGGACGGTTAATCTCAATCCACGACTGCAGAGCCAATGTCTCGACATCCTCAATATCGAGCGCTGTTGATTCAACGCACGAATAGAGCGAGAACGATGCACATATAATAAAAAGTATACGGCTTAAAAATTTCATATCTTATTAATTACTTCTTTTCTTAAAATTAATCCAGCGCTCCGACGCTGTCGATGGTGTAGAACCACACAACCGAGGCATCCTCTGGCACAACACCTACCAATACATCGCCGTAGGCTGCATCGAGTGTCATATAAGCCTCAACACTATCGCCCTCGCGACAACCTATTAACGAGAGTTCAACACCTTTTATTATATTGGTCTGGCCAATTTTTATCTTCAACGGCTCCGTTGACCAATACTCAGCATTGAGTCCGCCACTGCTCAACTCTGCAATAACAGAGGCATCGTTGGTGGCATATACCGACCCAAGCGAAGGTTTGCTACCCGTAAACACACAAGCAATGTAGGTAAGCGACACCTCATCGCCAAGAGCTACAGCGCGTCGCTCATCACGACCCTCGTCATAGTACGATGCTATGTAACGGAACGTGTTATAGTCCAAACGCTCATAGAAGGCAGGCTGAGCCTCCATTGAGTTGGGCACTTCAGTGATGTTTATCAAGCGGGGCTGATGCGACGAGCCAAGATAGTTCACAATGGAATTACGTTGATTTTCGGCCAAGTCAATCTCGTCGTTGTTACACGCCGTAACAACAACCATGCACATAGCCACAAAAACCAACCTCAAAGCTCTCCACATCATAACAATGCCTATAATCGTGCAAATTTACTAAAAATAATCTATTTGACCAATTTTTCATCCATCACTTTTCCTTTACGCGGCCATAAGAGGCAAAAAAAAGCCTATAATCGACGTAAAGCCTGGCGCACAGCATCCTCCACAGAGATAGTAGGCGACTCCGACAAGATGGCTTTCACAACCTTCTCCGATGCTGTCTTTTGGAAGCCAAGCATAATCAAGGCAGCCATCGTTTCATCGAATATGGCGTTACCCTTCTCGGCAACAGAGACCTGCTTAGGCTCAGCACCCTGACCCAAGTCGAGCATCTTGCCACTGAGCTCTACGATGATTTTCTGTGCAGTCTTCAGGCCCAAGCCCTTGACATTCTTGAGCAACACGGCATTGCCCGTCGAGATTATATTACGCAACTCGTCGCTCGAATAGGTCGAGAGAATCATACGTGCCGTGTTACCACCCACACCTGAAACACTAATCAGATGGCGGAACAACTCACGCTCAACTTTTGTTGCAAAGCCGTAGAGCAGTTGCGCATCCTCACGCACCACAAAATGAACATATAGACGCGAAGACTTCTGACCCTCGATAGCGGCATAAGTCTGTAACGATATGTTTATGTAATAACCCACGCCTCCGGCATCAATCACGGCATACGTAGGAGCCAACTCTACCAGTAGACCTGAAATATATTCGTACATAAAAATAAATTTAATTGCTAATTAGGGCAAAAATAAAGATTTTTTTCTACCTTTGTCAATTATTGCAGATTAAATCTTAAAAAAATCTAAAAAAGTTAAGGATAAAAAACTATGAAAAAGTATTTTTTCACACTGCTCGTTGCCGCGCTGAGCTTCGCTGCTTGCGATAATAAGACGGCTACCCCCGCAGCCGAGGGTGAGGCTGCAGAACTCCAAACCGTAACAGGTGGCGACATCGCTTACGTTCGCGCAGAGTATGTAATCGCAGAGAGCGAGATCTACAAGACTGAGGGCGTTGCTTTGCAGGAGAAGACTCAGAAGGCACAGAACTCATGGGCTCAGAAGGAGCAGAACCTCCAGTACGAGGCAGCTCAGTTGCAGGAGAAGTATCAGAAGGGTTTGATCACCACTGCTGATGCTCAGAAGCAGCAGACCGCTATCGAGAAGAAGATTACCAACTATCAGACCTCTGCGCAGAAGGAGGCTGAGTCTTTGGACGAGGAGAACTTTGTTTTCACCAACCGCACTCAGGATTTGGTATTGCGCGCTATTCAGGCTATCAACGCCGAGAAGAAGTACAAGATGGTAATCAACTCAAGCGCATTGCTCGACGCTGACCCCGCACTCGACATCAGCGACGCAGTTTTGGCAAAGGTTAACGAGTTGTATGCTGCCGAGAAGAACGAGAAGAAATAATTTTCACACAATAACAATAAAAAAGAGATTAGGCCCAAGGGTTTAGTCTCTTTTTTTTGTAAATTTGTGCATAACCAAAAACCACGACTATGAAACAACTATCTCTCCTTCTTCTTGCTCTTGGCACTCTCTGTGCGTGCAGTGCCCCCCAACCGAGCGAGCTCGCACCACAGGCCATCATCTTTGAAACAGATATGGGTAACGACATTGACGATGCTATGGCGCTCGACCTGCTGTTCAAGAATATGGATCAGGGCAACATTAATCTTCTGGCCGTGAGCGTTCACAAGAATAATCCCTACTCGGCCGAGTATATCGACATTATGCGCCATTGGTACGGCTACCCTAACCTCCCTATCGGAGTAAATACGGCTTGCGTAACCGATATGGAGTGTGTAGACTATTGCACCAAGGTAGCTCTGCTGAAGAACGCCGATGGCGAACCTATGTTCAAGCGATCGGCAAATCCACAATATGAAGAGGCGGTGGATATGTATCGTCGCATACTCTCTGAGCAGGCCGACGGTTCTGTGGTAATCGCTACGGTAGGTTTCTCCACCACAATGGCGCAGCTACTCCAGAGCCAGCCCGACAAATACTCATCACTCACGGGCAAGGAACTTGTTGCTAAGAAGGTAAAATACTTTTCGATTATGGCGGGTGAGTTTGTGCAGGAGAATTTTCGCGAGTATAACATCTGGAACGATCTAGAGGCATCGAAATACTTCTTCGATGAGTCGCCCGTACCGATGGTTATCGTGCCCTGGACTCTTGGCGACCAGATTCAATACCCTGGCAGTAGCATAGCAAACGACTTTGCGTGGAGCGACAATCCGATGGTTGAGGGCTACAAGGCTTACCTCGAGATGCCATACGACCGCCCGACGTGGGACGTAATCTCGGCATTCTACGCTTGCCATCCCGACTTCGAAGGCTTTACGCTCAGTGGTAAAGGCGAAGTCAAAGTCGTAGGGGAAGGCATAACCGAGTGGCGTGACGACGAGAATGGACGCTACCAGATACTGGTGCCGACCCAGACTCAGCGCCAACAGATTCTCGACTACTTCGTTGAGATTCTCACCACAAAACCCAAGCATATGCAATAGAACAAGAAGCCGCTCTACACAGGGCGGTTTTTTCGTGCAAGAAAATAAAATTTGTACGAGTAAAAATTTGTATTATCTTTGCAGTGTCAAAGAAAGAGTAATAATCGTTCGATTATTCAAACAATCAGCGAACTTTATCAACAAACGTACATAATATGCAAGATTTAACTGCACTGGAAGGTAAAACCTTATCAGAATTGCGTAAAATCGGCAATGTGCTTGGCATTACCGATTCATCTCTCAAGAAGAAGGATTTGCTCAACGCCATTATTGCTGTTGCCAATGCCGAGAGTAACACACCTTCGCCCTCAACCCCGAGCAATGAGGAGACACCCCGCAAGCGAGGCCGTCGTCCGCGTATGAGCACTATGCGTGTTGAGGATAACACCCCCGCCGACAACTCTACAGAAGAGACTTCAAACGATATAACTCCCGATTCAGCGCCTGTCGCTGCACCTACACCTGAGGTGGCGGCCGAGGTAGCACCAACCTCTGCACCCAAGCGCCGTGGTCGTAAGCCCAAGGCCATAAAGGAGATGGAAGAGCGCATGGCAACACAGCCAACCGAGTCAAAAGTTGCCACCGAGCCGAACACCCTAAGTGAGCAGAAGGAGTTGGAGCCGTCAACAGAGACGACACATCCTACTGACGAGCTGCGCACAGCCCATCACACGCCCCACCCTAACTCACACCACCACAACCGCCACGAAGCACCCGCACGCGAAGTCTTTGCAGGCGAGGTTACAGGCGAAGGTGTATTGGAGATTATGCCCGACGGCTATGGTTTCTTGCGTTCGGCCGACTATAACTATTTGAACTCTCCCGATGATATATATGTTTCTCCCTCGCAGATTAAGCTCTTTGGCCTGAAGGCTGGCGACACCATCAGCGGTGTTATTCAGCCCCCGAAGGAGGGCGAAAAGTATTTTCCGCTTATCCGCGTAAACGAGATTAACGGACTCAAGCCCGAGTACATCCGCGACCGTGTGCAGTTTGAGTTTATGACACCCCTCTTCCCTAGTGAGAAGTTTAATCTTACGGGCAAGGGTCATAACTCGCTATCAAATCGTGTTGTAGACCTCTTCTCACCCATCGGCAAGGGTCAGCGCGGACTAATCGTTGCTCAGCCCAAGACGGGTAAGACAATGCTCCTGCAGTCGATTGCAAATGCCATTGCCGACAATCACCCCGAAGTATATATGATTGTCCTGCTCATTGACGAGCGACCTGAGGAGGTTACCGAGATGGCTCGCAACGTAAAGGCCGAGGTTGTGGCTTCGACCTTCGACGAGCAGGCTTCACGCCACGTGAAGGTAGCCGAGATGGTGTTGGAGAAGGCAAAGCGTATGGTTGAGTGTGGTCACGATGTGGTTATCTTCCTTGACTCTATCACACGTCTGGCACGCGCCTACAACTCTGTTCAACCCGCATCGGGTAAGGTGCTATCGGGTGGTGTGGATGCAAATGCACTGCACAAGCCCAAGCGTTTCTTCGGTGCAGCTCGAAATACCGAGGAGAAGGGCTCACTCACCATCATTGCTACGGCTCTTATTGATACCGGCTCGAAGATGGACGAGGTTATCTTCGAGGAGTTCAAGGGTACAGGTAATATGGAGTTGCAGCTCGACCGTAAGCTTTCGAACAAGCGAGTATATCCAGCCGTGGATGTCATTTCGTCGGGTACACGCCGCGAGGATTTGTTGCTCTCACGCGAGGTAATGAATCGCACTTGGGTTATGCGCAAGTATCTCTCGGAGATGACAACCGTCGAGGCTATGGAATTCCTGCAAAAGCAGATGGGAATGACCGAGTCAAACGAGGAGTTCCTCGCCACGATGAATCAATAATAAAGAAGAGGTTGCCCGAGTGGGGTTGCACTTTTTCGGCGGGGAATTATTTTTACCGCCGAATTTGTTTATACACAAGATATTATTCTTTTGTATTGTGAAACGACTTTGCTTGTAAAATCGTTTGAACTCTAATTTATTTTTGGTGTGTAGTCTTCTATGTAGTCTAAAATAGGACCCAATACAAGTGCGACATATAATATTGCCTATTTTTAATTTTCTGCTGAAAATATTTCATTTTTCTCTTGACTCGTCCCTAAGGGCATATATTAACTTTGCACTCGCTAG
>JAZQSN010000108.1:0-56973 GCA_045630065.1 Alistipes sp. | reverse complement strand
GCGCAAGCTCGAGAAGGAGAAGGAGGCTCAGGAGGCTGAGGCTGCTGCTCCCGCAAAGCAGGCTAAGCCCCGCATCAAGAAGGCAGTTAAGGCTGCTGTAGATGCTGAGGAGGCTACTGTTGCTGAGGTTGTAGCTGCAACCGAGGAGGCTTAATAAACTCATAAGCAAAGAAATTATTAACATTTTTAATTACAGACAATTATGGAAATCAAAGCAGCAGATGTAATGAAGCTCCGCAAGATGACTGGCGCTGGTATGATGGATTGCAAGAAGGCTCTTCAGGAGGCTGAGGGCGATTTCGAGCGCGCTAAGGATATCATCCGCGAGAAGGGTAAGCTCGTTGTTAGCAAGCGTGCTGACCGTAGCGCATCTGAGGGTGTTGTTGTAACTAAGATCGTTGGCCAGAAGGCTTACTTGTTGTGCCTCGCTTGCGAGACCGACTTCGTAGCACAGAACTCTGAGTTCTCAGCTTCAGCTAACGCTATCCTCGATATCGCAGTAGCTAACGATGCAGCTGATGTAGAGGCATTGATGGCTATCAAGAACGCTGAGGGTATCACTGTAGAGGAGATGGTTACTGAGAAGTCAGGTCAGACTGGCGAGAAGGTAGAGTTGGCTTACTATGGCCGCATCGAGGCTCCCTACTGCAACGCTTACGTTCACTTCAACAAGAAGCTCGGTACTATCCTTGGTTTCAACAAGGAGGTTTCTGAGGAGGTTGCTCACACCATTGCTATGCAGGCAACTGCAATGGCTCCTATCTCTATCGACGAGAACGACTGCCCCGCTGAGGTAGTTGAGAAGGAGAAGGCTATTGCTTTGGAGATGATGAAGCAGGATCCTAAGAACGCTAACAAGCCTGAGGAGATCTTGGCTAAGATCGCTGAGGGTAAGATGCGTAAGTTCTATGAGGAGAACACTCTCTTGAACCAGGCACTCGTTGGCGAGAAGATCTCTATCCGCGAGTTCTTGCAGCAGGCTGATAAGGAGGCTACTGTTGTTGCTTACAAGCGTTTCGCTTTGGAGGCATAGCAGAATCCCACTATCATAAGAAAAATCCCAGCCCGAAAGGGTTGGGATTTTTTGTTGTTGGTATTAGGTGGACTATATGCTTTTATATACCTTTTCCAATATAACTCCTTAGTGCCGTGACATACTCTTCAAATGCTGCTATGCCGTCTTCTGTTATACGGCACGTTGTGCGTGGCATTTTTCCTTTGAAGCCCTTTTCGATAGTTATATAGCCCGCCTTTTGTAGCTTATCTATCTGTACGCTCAGGTTGCCGGCTGTGGCTCCTGTCTGTTCGCGCAGGAAGACAAAATCAGCGCTTTCGACACCTAAGAGCACCGACATCACGGCCAGACGCAATTCAGAGTGTAGCAGAGGGTTTAACTCTTTGAACATAGGCTGTCGGCTTTGCTGTTGTACTTGTGATTGAGGATGTGGCCTGGCACAACCATCATGCAGAAGAATATGGCGGCAAATACTATCAGCTCGCCCCAAATCCAGTTATCAGAGATATTTGCCAAAGAGCCACTTTGAGACTTAAAAAAAATTACAGTAGGAAAAATCAGAGAGGCGAACATCGCTACCCAGCCGCATATTGCCGTAATGCGATGTTTGATAACGCAGCCCGTCAGGACGGTTCCGATACCCATCACAACAACTGTGAGGTAGCTAATTGATCCTCCAAAGACGACGATTCCAGCCAGTAACCACCCAAATGATACTCCGATAACTACCCATATCATCGAGACAATGCGGTCGATGTAGTTGCGTGCGCTCGGTTCGTTTTTGTTGAATAGAATCATTCCTATCCAGCCGATTATGGGTATGGCAAACCACGACCATGCCCAGCTATGGCTCCAACCCAAGTATAGTGTCAAAGCATTGAATAGCGATACGGCAATGGTTGTGTAGCCCCAAATCAGAAATGGTGTGCCAGTGTTGCGTGCCAAGCGGGCGCGCGTGTCCTGAATCATTGAGGTGATGAGCTCTAAGCTTTCGGCCTCGTTTAAGTGTTTGTTTGTCATAGTAATTAATTGTAATAGTTGAGTGAAACATTGTGCGAATCATAGTTGTTCGCTTATTATCTAATGCAAATATAAAGTAGTTTATAATATAAACCAAATTATTTGCAGATTTTTTTTACGCAATTTCGCAAACAAGAGTAGGGAAATAAAAAAAAAGGTAGAACTTTAGTTCTACCTTAACTTTAGAGAAGTGCTACTATTTTTTCAAGCCACTTTTTATCCACCTCATCGAATGTAGCAAGATGCTCGCTGTCGATATCCAGCACAGCCACTATCTCCTCGCCTTGCCATATGGGAACAACAATCTCGCTGCGCGAAAGACTGCTGCACGCGATATGCCCTGGAAATAGCTCTACATCGGGTACAACTTGCGTTGTCTGCTCTTTCCAAGCCGTGCCACATACTCCTCGGCCATACTTTATGCGACTGCACGCCAACGGGCCTTGAAATGGGCCTAAAACCAGCACTTCGCCTACGACGCGATAGAATCCTGTCCACCAGAAACCGAAGGTGGTGTGTATCATAGCCGCTACATTGGCCATGTTGGCTATGGGGTCACTCTCGCCCTCTACAAGTGCTGCTATCTGCTTGTATAACAGTGCGTATTTCTCTTCCTTGCCACCCTGGGCAATCAATAGATTCTCTGCCATAGTATTACTCCTTTTTCCACATTTTATCACCCACGTAGAAATACAGCGTGCCGTATGAGTAGCGGCCTGTCTGCGCTCCACGGTCGAATGTAATCCATAAATAGCGCTCGTAGTTGCCGTATTGCAATGGCACGATCGTCGGCCAGCCACGGAATCCGCCGTTGGCATATTGCTGCTGGAATGTGCCTTCGTATTTGAGTGTGGGGTAGTCGTAGATGTAGAACGTCGTCTCCGAGCCACCGCTCAGCACATAACGACGTCCGCCCACCTCCGTGATGCGTATGCCCGTGTTGTTGTTCTGCTTTGACTCGGCAATCTGACGATAGGTGCCGTTCCATGTGTCGCTCTCGCAGAGGTATGTCACGTACGACTTATCCTTCAGCGCGCAGTATGCCAAACGCCATTTGCCCGCCTCGCTGTCGTAGAAGAAGTCGGGATCCTCGGTGTTGAAGCCGTGCCCGCGGGTGTAGTTGTGCGGGAAGTCCAGCTCCGTGCACTCAAGGAAGTGCATACCATGCAAAAGGTCGGCCTTTGTGCATGCCCACGCCAGAGTGTGGGTATCCTCGTGCGTGGTGGTCATAACAAGATACTCCTCCGTCGCGGGATCGTAGACCACCTTCGTTGCGTGGAAACCGTACATTATGCCGTCGCCCTTACCAAAGAACAACGCGCCCTCCAGGCGAAGCTCGAATGAGTCCAGATCGAGCGAATATACGCCCTGATATGAGTCTAAGATACGCTCAAAGCCACGTGTGGTGAAGCAGATGTACAACCGCCCGTCACGGATTAAAGGCTTGCCGTCTGAGGTCTGAATCACCTGCGGGTCAGCCTGTCCCGTGCCACTTGTTAGTAGGCTCTGCGCCCTGTGGAGCGTGACTTTATGGCCTGCAGGTAGAGCTGTGTACACGCCAAATGAGTAGGTCGTGCAACTCTCTATTGCGCGCATATCATTCTCCACGCTGAATAACAAATCGGCCTGCCCATTCTCACGAATGTTGAAGACATGAAACCTGACGCCTGTATATTGTACTCTGAGCGAGACTGTTGACTGCTTGCCTATCTCCTTCTCGGCCATCGCTACGCCGTCAGCAACGGCTGCAATTCGTCCATCCTGGTAGATGATGCAGACAGCACGTCCATCGCCGTTGTTGGGATAGAATGCAATTCCGGCCGTATCGTTTGCATCAAGATCGCCAATTTCAGCCTCGTAGCATAGATAGGGATGAAAAGCACCAACTCTAATAACCGACTCCGAACCTTGCTCGCTCGCAATCTCTAACGTGCGGCCATGTTGTGTCAGCGTGGGCTCGCCATTCTTACTCTCGACAACAAGGTTTGCCGAGTTGGGAAGGAACAGGTCGGTGCCCTCCATATTTATCTGGCTCATCACCTTGTGCGAGGTGTAGAAATTACGCACGAACGACTGTCTTACGAAAGTCATGTCGCCGAGACTTACCTCCGCCATGGGACGTTGTGCCATTGAGCACACGCCCCATAGCAAGGCAATAGCGGTTAAAAGGTTTCTTTTCATCTATATTATTCTTTATACTTCTCTTCGGCTTGGCGTAGCATCGTGGTGGCCTTCTCGCGGAAAACAACCTCGCTCTCGGCGATGGTGGCGCCCAAGTCCTCACCCTGCAGGAGCCAGGTGCCGTTGTGGTTATATAGGAATCGGATGGCATAACTGCCAAACAAATCCATATACTGGTTGTGCACAATGGCGGCCAGGTTGCCGAAAGTCAGCAGTGTTTCAACGCGTGTTGAGCCCTCAGCGCCTGCCTTAGTTGCGAATACTCCTACTGCACCATCAGCCTCTGCCAAATCCTTGACACTCTTGTTGATAGGTTCTGCAGTGTAGGCGTCGGCGTCAATTGCACCCTCCTCAAGCAGCAGGCGGGTTTCAATAGGTGTGGCCGTAGCTTTGCCCTGCGCTACATCGACATAGTATGCCTGATGTTCGGGGCTATACGTCACGGCCTCGACAACCTCTCCGTTGCGGAACAGTATGCCCGCCTTGTCGTCCATAGCGTAGCCGCCCTCGATCTCGCCCTGCTCCAACATTTGGTGGTAGAGCGAGCGTTTGGCCTCGTCGCCATAGTGCGGGCAGTTGCTGTGGGGCAATATGCCCAATCCCTCGACAATGCTCAATCCCGCAGGGCGAGAGTCACTCACACCTGTGTCGAACCACGCAATAGAGCCGGCACTGCCGCCGGCGATGATTGCTCCACGCTGCATTGCCTCTATGAGCATACGGTCAATGCCCTGCGCCTGCCATATACCCAACATATTGAGAGTATTACCTCCTCCAACTACAATAGCATCAGCCTCGGCTATCTGCTCCTCGAAGGTTAGCTCGGCTGACGAATCAATCCATACACGCATAATGTGCGGCTCGATGCCTACAATTCTGCATAGCGACTCCCACACTTGGATGTTGTCTTGGTGGTCGCCACTCGCCGTGGGTAGATAGAGAATATGAGGGTTCTCCTTACCCGTGAGCTCGGCCACGTAGCGCGTGAATTTTAGGTTAATGTCACTACCCCAAAGGAACAACGTGCCCGATGGTTGCGACGGCGCGCATCCGACAAAGAGCATAAGCGCAAGGATTATTCTTGCTAAAGATTTCATAACTCGCTGATTTTTAGCGTTGAAATCAATTGGGGGGGGTGATTTTTCTCATAATGTTTGAGTATTAAATGGTTATAAAAATGTTATAGGCTCTTGACGATCTCTTTCAGGTGACGCCAGAATTTATCTACTGTTGCAATCTCCAGTCGCTCGTCGGGCGAGTGTACGCCACGCAGCGTTGGGCCAAACGATACCATCTGAAGGTGGGGATACTTCTCGAGGAACAGACCGCACTCCAAACCGGCGTGCACAGCCTTCACCTTGGGCTCTTTGCCAAACAGACGCTCATAGCACTCAACGGTGCACTTGAGCAGATGCGAGTTCGGATCGGGAGCCCAGCCCGGGTAGCCGTCCGAGTGCTCGACTTCGGCGCCCGAAAGCAGGAATACTGACTCTACGGCCTGCTTGGCGTAGGTCTTGGCACTCTCGACGGATGAGCGCTGCGAGGTGGTTACGATGACTGTATCCTTGTCGGTAAACTTCACCGATGCGAGGTTTGTCGAAGTCTCAACCAAACCCTCAATGGCTGCCGACATTGCAATTACACCATTCGGTACGCCCACCAATGCTCCGAGCAGGTTGCACTGTGACGCCATATCGAGAACATCCTCCATCATAGGCATATCGCTCAGAGTTATGCGCATATCAGGCTCGGTGATGCTGAATTCATCTTTAACTTCTGCAATGAAACGTGCGACGCAAGCTTCAAACGAATCTTTCAGGCGCAAGGGGACTCCAACTATAGCGTATGCCTCGCGTGGGATGGCATTACGCAGGTTGCCACCGTCGAAGTAACTCATACGACCCTCGTACTCATCTTGAGCGATGAGCAGCATACGTGCGACAATCTTGTTTGAGTTGGCACGACCCTTATTAATATCATCGCCCGAGTGACCACCCTTAAGGTCGGATACATCGATGCGATAGAATGTGTAGTTTTTAGGGGCGCTTTCGTAAGCTACCGAGTAAGTGGCTAAAGTGTCAATGCCTCCTGCGCAACCGATAAATATCTCGCCCTCGTCCTCCGAGTCAAGGTTCAGCAGGTACTTACCTGTCAGCATACCCTCGCCGAGGTTGAAGGCTCCCGTTAGACCAGTCTCCTCGTCAACGGTAAAGAGAGCTTCGATGGGACCATGCTCAGCCTCCTCGTCCAAGAGCAGAGCCATAGCTGCAGCCATGCCGATGCCGCAGTCGGCACCAAGAGTAGTACCCTCGGCACGCACCCAGTCGCCATCCACTATGGTGCGGATGGGGTCGCGGTCGAAGTCAAACGTCACGTCACTATTCTTCTCGCATACCATATCCATATGCGACTGCAGAATAACGGTAGGATGATCCTCGTAGCCTGCGGTTGCTGCTTTGCGTATTACTACATTGCCAATATCGTCACGCTGCCATTCCAATGAGTTGACCTGTGCGAAGTTAATCAAGAAATCGATAATCTGCGCCTCCTTCTTCGAGGGGCGGGGAATACGGGTGATAGCATCGAACTGCTTCCACACCGCTTTCGGTTGTAAATCTCGTATAAGCATAATGTGCAAATCAAATTTTAACAAAAATACAAAATACGGGCAGTTTTTACAATAATGAGTCCTCTTTTTTTCCTAAATTTGTAGTGCTATGCGTCTATTTTATATTCTCATATTAGCCTTGATGGGATGCGTTACAGCCTCAGCGCAGGAGATTGAAGATGACTATCGGATGTATAAATTCGATGCTGAGCAGATTCAGGATCGTATTGTTGAGACCGATACTCTGCTCTTCTATCGCTCCTCGCACTTGAGTGCTGATTTGTATGACGAGATTACCGCATATCGTTTTTCGTATGTCGATTTTGCTCGTCGCGGAATGTACTACACCTCCCGCAGTGTGGTGCTAGATGGAATCGAAGTGAGACCATCGAATAGCTCTCTGTTGCGTCGTTTGGGCCTTACAGAACGAAGTTACGCAGGTCTATCGCATGGCTCTCTGCACGCTGGAGCAATGGCGGGCGTCGACGAATTCACAACCACTGACGGAGTACCATTTGATGCCATAAACATAGGCACATTCTTCTCGGGCAAAGGTTATCTGGGTGGAGTGCGCGCCTCGGTAAGTGCACTTATACGCAATGGGTGGAGTGCGACCTTTTATGCCTCGGCGCGCGGTGGTAATGATTTGTATATAAGGGGCGTATATAATAATACGGTGGACGCAGGCCTGCGTTTAGCAAGGTCATTCGATTCGGGTGCACAGTTTGCGGTGGTGGCACTATCAACCATTGGCGAGCGAGGTCTGCGCTCGGCATCTACCGAGGAGGCTTTTACTTTGACGGGTGATAAACTTTACAATCCCTCGTGGGGCTATCAGGCAGGACGAGTGAGAAACTCTCGCACAAGGCGTGATGCTGTGCCCTTTGTGATGGCTACATATACACAACCCATAAACTCTTCGACTCGTATGCAAATATCTGTGGGTGGAGACTATGGCCATCGTAGATACTCATCGCTGGGGTGGTACGATGCAATGACACCACGTCCCGATAACTATCGTTATATGCCGAGTTATTATGCCGATGAAGGTGTTGCCTCGGCTGTGGCCAAGGAGTGGAGGGCCGAGAATCCCGATTATACGCAGGTGCGTTGGGATGATATGTACCATCAAAATAGAATGTCAGCTGATGGCGCAGTATATGCAGTAGATTACCGTGTGGAGCGTATTGCGCGAGGCCAGATGGTTCTTGATTTCAGAACCGAAGTGGGTTCACATCTCACCCTGCATTATGGCCTTAGGGGTGAGTCTCTTTCATCTCGCAACTATAAACAAATGGATGATTTGATGGGCTCCACACACCTCGATGATGTAGATTATTACCTGATGGATGATGATACCTACTCGGCTCAATTGCGTAACAATCTGCTTGCCGATAATTTGGCCATAGGCCACGGCGATAGGTTTTCCTACGATTACGACCTTCGTACTCGCTTGTTGATGGTAACCCTTGCTGCAGAGTATCCGTTGGGGCGTTGGCTTTTTGCCGCTGATTTGCAGGTGGGTAGAGCATTTATCCAGCGTGAGGGCTATTTCGAGAAGGAGTTGTTCCCTGGGTCGGCCTCTTTGGGTCGTTCGGAGCGCTTGCACTTTAATCCTTATCTGTTTAAGGCTTCGGCTGGTTATGCCTTCTCGCATCAGCATCATCTTAGGGTAGATGCTATGGCAGCAAATCGGCTACCAGATGCAAGGAATATGTTTCTAAATCCGCTCTACAATAATCGTACGGTCGATAACCCATCTCTCGAGCGGCATCTTGCGGCCGAGGTTGAGTATAAATATACTGGCCAGCGGGTGGATCTTATTGCAACGGCATATGCCACATCGGTTCGCAACCAGCGACAGACTATGCGACTTTATGATGATTTGTCACGTACCTATTGCGATGTCGACATTGACCGTCTGGGAGTGTTGCGTTATGGTGTGGAGGTAGCCTCGGAGATACGGTTTACACCCTATCTTCGTACCTCGCTAACAGCAGCTGCAGGGCGATATATATTTGCCGAAAATCCTATTGTTACGCATTATGCCGACACCGACAATCAGGTTGTGAGCAGTGGCTCTGAGAGTTATATGGGCGATTGCTATATAGGCGGAGCACCGCAGTTGAGTGCTACGGCCGAACTCACCTATATCGACTACAACGGTTGGTCGGCTTCGCTCGGTGCTCAGATAGCTTCGGCACGTTATGTTGAGCCTTCGGTGGTGCGTCGTACGGAGAGGATCGCCATTCAGGGCTCATCGTCGGAGGAGATTTTCCATCGTTTTATGCATCAGCAACGTCTTCGTGATGCGGTGACTGTGGATGCATCGCTTTCGCGTTGGTTTGATATAGGTCGTTCGCGTCTGGCATTAACGTTGTCGGTGCGCAACTTGCTGGGCACTGACGATATAGTCTACGGAGGCTATGAGTCCTCGCGCATCCGTAATTACCGCAGTGGCACCCAACGAATCTACACTCCGCAAGATAATATGTTGACCTATGCTTACCCACGAACTTACTACGTTGTGGTGTCGTGGAAGATGTAGAATTTGGTCGTTTCGTAGGAAAACTCTATCTTTGCAGTCGTTAAACGATAAATCAGATTCTTATGGCAGGTTCAAACTTTGTGGACTATGTGAAAATTTTTGCTCGTTCGGGCCACGGTGGTGCTGGCTCGTGCCACTTCCGTCGCGAGAAATTCGTTGCCTTCGGAGGCCCCGATGGCGGTGATGGTGGTAAGGGTGGTAGTATCATTCTCCAGGGTGACCGCCAGTATTGGACTCTGATTCACTTAAAGTATCAGCGTCACCAGTTTGCCGAGGATGGCGAAGGCGGCCATGGAGCTCGTTCGTCGGGTAAGGATGCTGCCGATATTGTTATCCCCGTGCCTCTTGGTACAGTTGCTCGCCGTTTGGTGGAGCAGGAGGATGGCACTACAACTATCGAGTATGTTGGCGAGGTGACCGAGCACGGCGACCGATTGACCTTGTTGAAGGGTGGTCGTGGTGGCCTGGGTAACTGGCACTTCAAGAGCGCTACTAATCAGGCTCCTCGTTATGCACAGCCTGGTGAGGATGGCGATGAGGGTGCATTTATCCTCGAGCTTAAGGTGTTGGCCGATGTAGGTTTGGTTGGCTTCCCCAATGCGGGTAAGAGTACGCTGCTCTCGGTTGTATCGGCCGCAAAGCCCAAGATTGCTAACTATGCATTTACAACACTCGAGCCCAACCTGGGTATTGTTGAGGTGCGTGACCATAAGTCGTTTGTAATGGCCGATATCCCTGGAATTATCGAGGGTGCTCACGAGGGTAAAGGTCTTGGTACCCGATTCTTGCGTCATATCGAACGTAACTCGGTGCTGTTGTTTATGGTGCCGGCTGATAGCGATGACATAGCTAAGGACTATGAGATTCTTCTCGGCGAGCTTACACAGTATAATCCTGAGTTGTTGGATAAGCAGCGACTGTTGGCCATTACCAAGTGCGATATGTTGGACGATGAACTCATCGAGGAGATGCGTCCTACGCTACCCGAGGGGGTGCCGTCGGTGTTCATCTCGTCGGTTGCGAATATGAACATCACAAAGCTCAAGGATATGCTGTGGGATGCACTGCAGAAGTAACTTTAGCAAGACTTTTTGATTAAAATATAGGCTCTTTAACATTGAGTTAGAGAGCCTTCTTTTTAAAATATTATTCTGTGATTTACGATGCGAAGCGAGTACTTGCCATTAAAACACTCCACAACTCCATATATATCGCCCTCGCCCGAGGGAATGGACTCTTCTCGGTAGTCGCAGGTCGATATGATGCGGATGGCAATCTCTTGTCCATTTCTGTCGTATGCTGTGCGTTGGGTAGTGATGTGTTTGCCCGTCAGTTGGTCTCGTTCACACCACGCCTTACCCGCCTGGTCGCCAAAGCTTAGGTCTCTGATTACTACGTAGTTGCCGATATGGGTTGCGGTGAGTTCTCCTATGACGAGCGGAGTAGCCTTTATTGCCTGAGGATTGCTCATATCGATTGATATATAACGAGATATTTCATCCCTGGGGATTCGGTCAATGGTGTATTCCGCTTCGGGTTGTGCTCCTAATACCAGACGTCCAGCATTTGAGCCTATCGAGAGACCAGAGCAGTGTATCACCACACGAGCCGATATAGGAAATTCGGTAGCAGTATCTAGTAGATCGACGCTCACCTCTACACCACCCGATGCGTCGCTTACGACAATTGACTTGTAGTATTCGCCAAACAGATCGTTGGCCACAACGTAACCTTCTATTGAAATGTCATCGACGATGGTCGCCGATGCACTCTTGGCCATTGTTTTTAGGTGGGCAATCGATATTCTACCTTTGGGACGATCGTTGTACTGGCCCAATGTGGCGTCGGAGCAACCTCCTGCGATGAGTAACAGGAGTATGTTAGTCAGCAAGCATACAATCCTTCTCATAACGCATCTTTATTATGTACATATCTTCGCCCTCCACATCGCCATATTGCAATATGCCGGTGATATTCACCCGCTCCAAGGGGATGCTCTTGTGGGCGTAGCTGGCCGACGATGATGTGTATACCGCTATGGCGTTACCCTCGTGGTCGGCAAATATGCTGTAGCCGCTCCACTTTTGGGATTGCTCTTCGGTGGCGTTATATACAAACTGTAAATCGTGCATATTGATCAAACATCCGCAAAGCGAGGGCAGAAAGTTGCTGAATGATATCGGGTTAGGTGCTACCGAGGAGAATTTGTTATACCCCTTTACGTGTCTATCGAGTAGAACTCTTGATGCAAAGTAGTCGGTAGGGTATTGACTATATGATGCCGACTCTGTGCCAATTTGCAACACCGAGTTGTGAAGGCCCACGGCACATCCTTCGAGAGAGATACTTACATATGATCCCACAGGGTAGATGTTGTGTAGGTCGTATAATCCTGCCATAACCTCCACACCGCCCGAGCCATCCTCAATATAGAACGAACGGTAGAAGTTCGACTCCTGGTCACTTGTTGTAACGTAGCCTGCGATTATAATCGGCTCGTCGATAGTTACGCGTTGTTGGTCAACCAACAAGCGCAGGTCGGCAATGGATATGTTTGGTGTGGGTGGTATCTCAACCTTTGGTTCGGGCTCATCGAAATGCTTGCACGATGCAAGTGTAATGCCAAGACCGAGCATTAGCCAATGGCATAGATGCAGTATGTTGACCGTGATACGCATTTCGGAGTAGGTTATGGGTAGATAAACGGCAGGTTATGATGTTTATTTATAGTGTAAAGATAGTGAATTTTGAGGAAAAATCTGTATTTTTGCCAGCAGTTTGTGCCACGGTGGTATAGACCTAGGAAATTGTTCAAAGATGTTGAATGTTTTTTTACAAAGCGATGCTGCTGCCGTAGAGAATCTAATCGTGCCCGATAGCATACAGAAGGCTCGTCTTACGGAGGCTGTGACCCGTTTGGCCGATGCCGATTTTGTAAAAGAGGTTAGTGGCGAGATGTTGGATTGGCTGGTTTGGACCGGCATCAAGTTCCTTATTTCGCTTGCAATATATTATGTGGGTCGTTGGTTGATTGGCAAACTGATTCGACTCATCGATGCTGTTATGACTCGCCGCGAGGTAGAGATGTCGTTGCACTCTTTTATTATCACAGCAGCTAAGACTCTGGGTTATATTCTGCTTGTACTCATCATTGTATCGGTGTTGGGCTTCAATTCATCATCGTTCATTGCGGTGCTGGCATCAATGGGTTTGGCTATTGGTATGGCCTTGAGCGGCACGTTGCAGAACTTCGCAGGTGGTGTTATGTTGCTCGTTCTACGTCCCTATCGTATTGGCGATTTCATCGAGGCGCAGGGTGTGAGTGGCACGGTTGCACGCATCAATCTGTTCAATACCGTTGTTCACACAACAGATAAGAGAACAATCTACATCCCCAATAATGCCATTTCAACATCTATTATCAATAACTCATCGACCTCTACCACACGTCGATGCAACTGGAAGGTGTCGGTGGCGTATGGCGATGATTACGATACTATACGCGATGCGATGTACTCCATTATTAGGCGTGATGGCCGAGCATTGGAGACACCAGCGCCATATGTCCGTATTGATGCTATGGCTGATAGCGCCATTATCATCGAAGCGCGTGCGTGGGTGAAGAATGCTGAGTATTGGGACTTCTATGACTCTATAACAGAGGCTTTCTATAAGGAGCTACCTTCGCACGGAGCACACTTCCCATTCCCGCAGATGGATGTACACATTACACACGAAAACTAATAATGATAATTATAAACATTTACAATTATGGAATTTAAGGATATTTTGGCTATTTCGGGTATGCCCGGCCTTTACAAGTATGTAGCACAGTCTACTCGTGGTATCATCGTAGAGTCATTGGAGGATGGCCGTCGTACCAACGCATCGGCAACATCACGCGTGAGCGCACTTTCTGATATCTCTATGTTTACCGAGGGTGAGGATATCGCACTTGCTGAGGTATTCACTCGCATGTATGCTCACACCGAGGGCAAACAGGGTCTCTCACACAAGGAGTCTGCTGACAAGATGAAGGCATATTTTGCAGAGGTGTTGCCCGAGTACGATCGCGAGCGTGTGCACGTATCTGATATTAAGAAGGCTCTTGCTTGGTTCAATATCCTGGTTGCAGCAGGTATGACTGAGTTCACTTTGCCCAGCGATGAGGAGACCGTTGAGGAGGAGTAACCTTCCAAAATAGGATATGTAAGGCTGCCCCATGGGTAGCCTTTTTTGTTTAGGATTAAGCGTAAGACAAAAAAAATATAGCGACGTTGTAATTTTCGACTCCCTTTTTGCGACTAATAGTGCAAACGATTAACACCAATGAAAACGCAAGAAAAAGAACAGCAATTTACCGAGGTGGTACACGCTCATCGTGGTATCATCTACAAGGTCTGCTATATGTATGCGCCGCAGGGGATGGTCGAGGATTATTATCAGGAGGTGCTGTGCAATCTGTGGCAGAACTTCGACCAGTTCGATGGACGTAGCAAACGATCAACGTGGATCTATCGTGTGGCGCTCTATACCTGTATATCGTTCATAAGACGCAAACGCCCAGCCTCCGTGTCGCTCACGTTTGACCTCTCGTCCGATGAGGATGCGACGCTGAGGGAGCGAGTCGAGGAGTTGCATTCGGTCATCAACCGTCTGGCGCATCTGGATAGGGCTCTTGTGATGTTGTGGTTCGATGGTTACTCGTACGATGAGATGGCCGAGGTGACGGGTCTTAAGAAAGCCAATGTTTCGGTGAAACTTATGCGCGCAAAAAATAAAATTAAAGAGATGTTTAACGCTTAAAACCATTACAATTATGAATCTTGATGAGTTGAAACAGTCGTGGGACAAGCTTTCTAAGCGCCTGGAGCGTGAGGAGGTGATTCGCCGAGAGGAGCTGCGCCTTGTTATGGAGAATCGGGTTACCACCTACAACAATCGAATAAAGATGAATCAATATCTGGGATGGCTGGTGCTGGTTGGCACTATTGTATTGCTCTTTGTGCAGGGTATTCAAGACGATCCCTTTGGATGGATTGTTATTGGAATTGTGTTGTTGATGGATCTATTCCTCTTTGCTCCGATGTATCGCATACTGAAGCGTCTGGCCAGATTTGAGGATTCGATCATTGAGCAGGAGCAGATGATTATCCGCTTTGAGCAGATGTTTGTTCGCCGCAGTATCGTTGTGGGATGTTTCTTCGCCTGCCTTTTTGCCTATATTATTATTGAGGCTTTGGCTCGCCACGCAGTGTTGACACCATCGTGGTGGTTGTGGATGATTCTGACCATCATCGCCTCGGCCATTGCAGGCGGCTGGCGATATATGATTGAACGAGAGCGCATCATAGAAATCAGACAAAGAATCTCGGCTATCAAACAATTTGAAGAGTAAAGCAAAAGGGAGTCCCGAAAGGAACTCCCTTTTTAACTATTGGTATAGTGTACTATCGGGGCAAAACCTCTACCTTGAGTGTTGAGTATGCCTTCTCGGCCTTTGCCAAAGCATCCTCTACGCTTTCGCCACGAGCCAGAATTACACCCATACGGCGGTGACCCTTAACCTCAGGCTTACCGAAGATGCGTACCTGTACGTTAGGCTCGGCGAGTACCTCCTCAAGGTTAGAGAATACCACCTTGTCGCTATCGCCCTCCACTACAACAGCCTTCGATGCACTCGGGCCGTAGAAGTTAATCGAGGGGATGGGAAGACCCAACACAGCGCGTGCATGCAGAGCAAACTCAGAGAGATCCTGCGAAATAATCGTAACCATACCGGTGTCGTGCGGACGGGGCGAAACCTCGCTGAAGAGCACCTCATCGCCGCATACGAACAACTCAACACCGAAAATGCCGTAACCGCCAAGAGCATCGGTTACCTTCTTAGCAATATCCTGTGCCTGAGCGATAGCGTTCTCGCTCATAGGCTGGGGCTGCCATGACTCACGGTAGTCGCCATCTACCTGATGGTGACCAATGGGGTTGAGGAATGATGTGCCACCAGAGTGGCGCACGGTTAAGAGAGTAATCTCGTAGTCGAACTTAACAAAACCTTCAACGATAACCTCGCCACCTCCTGCACGACCGCCCTCCTGGGCAATCTTCCAAGAGTTGTCGGCTCCCTCTGCTGTCTTGCATACGCTCTGACCGTGACCCGACGACGACATAATTGGCTTCACAACGCAAGGTGTGCCAATCTCGGCAATAGCAGCGTCGAACTCCTCGCGTGTAGCTGCGAAGCGGTAGGGTGAGGTCTTGATACCCAACTCCTCGGCTGCCAGCTGGCGAATACCCTTGCGGTTCATTGTAAGCAGGGTAGCGTTAGCTGTGGGGATGACATTGTAACCCTCCTTCTCCAACTCGACAAGTGTGGGTGTAGCGATAGCCTCCACCTCGGGAATGATATAATCGGGTTTCTCCTTCTCGATAATCTCACGCAGACGCTCACCGTCCAACATCGACAACACATACGAACGATGTGCAACCTGCATTGCGGGAGCATTTTCATACTTGTCGAGGGCAATAACCTCGATTCCAAAGCGTTGCAACTCAATTGCAACCTCCTTGCCTAACTCACCTGAACCACACAAAATTGCCTTCTTGCCAACGGTGGTCATCGGTGTTCCTATTTTTACCATAAGTTGTATTAGTGTTTTTTTAATGTTTTACTCGAGCCTCGCAGTATGCACAGCGATAGCCATCCTCGGTCTGGTGGAAGAGGTGGTCAACATCCTCGGTTGCCGATACACACTGACGATTGCTGCATCGCCAGTCATTACGCACAAGTTCATTGCCAAGACGCGGTGTCTGCTTGTCGGCAGGACGCTCGTTAGCCCACTGCAATAGAGTGTAGATGAGTGCCATACGCACAAACTTGCCATTCTCCACCTGACGGAAATAAGCCGCTCTGGGATCGTTGTCCACATCGCGAGTAATCTCGTTTACGCGGGGTAGCGGGTGCAGAACAATCATATCATCCTTGGCAAGCTTCATACGCTCGGGATTGAGGATGAAACTATCCTTCAGACGTTCGAACTCCTCCTCGTCCAGGAAACGCTCCTTCTGCACACGTGTCATATAGAGGATATCCAACTCGGGCAATACCTCCTCCATTGTCGATACCTCGCGTGTGGGAACATTGTTCTTGTCGCACACCTCGCGACGAATATACGAAGGTAGGCGCAACTCCTCGGGGGCGATGAGCACTACGTTGATATTCTCGTAGCGCGACATAGCCTTAATGAGCGAGTGTACCGTGCGGCCAAACTTCAAATCGCCACAGAAACCAATAGTGAGGTTATCCAAACGACCCTTCTCGCGACGGATGGTCAAAAGGTCTGTCAGAGTCTGTGTGGGGTGGGCGTGGCTACCATCACCAGCATTGATGATAGGTACGTCGGCATAGTGCGATGCCACCAGCGGAGCACCCTCCTTGCTGTGGCGCATAGCGATGATATCGGCAAAGCAGCCAATAACACGCACCGTGTCGGCTACGGTCTCACCCTTCGATACCGACGATGAGGCGGCATCCGAGAAGCCGAGCACATTGCCGCCCAACTCCATCATTGCTGATGTGAAGCTCAAACGTGTGCGAGTGCTAGGCTCATAGAAGAGCGTAGCAAGCTTCTTGCCCTTGCATACCTGGCTATATTTCTCGCGGTTGTCAATAATATCGAGTGCCGTTGTGATGATTTGATCAACTTCGGCAACCGAAATATCGGTCGTATCGATTAAGTGTCGCATAAGCGGTGTGGTTTATTTGTTAATCCAACTCTCGTCAGAGGGGTTGTTACGGAAGGCGATGATGCGTGCGCAATCCTCCTGCTTGATGTAACCCTCCTCAGCTGCAGCCTCAACCAGCGCGTCGAGGTTAGAGAGCGAGTAGTTCTTAACATCAGCCTCGGCCATACGATCCAAGCCCTTCTTCATACCATAGGTGAAGATGCTCACAACACCTAAAACATCGGCGCCAGCCTCGCGAAGAACCTTCACTACCTCGATGCAGCTACCGCCTGTTGAGATCAGGTCCTCAACTACAACTACCTTCTGACCCTTCTCCAGCTTACCCTCAATCTGGTTAGTGCGGCCGTGATCCTTTGCGCCACTGCGAACATAACCCATCGGCAAGTTCATAATAGTAGCAACGATAGCGGCGTGAGCAATACCTGCTGTGCTGGTACCCATCAATACCTCGCACTCGGGGTAGTGAGTCTTAACGAGCTCGGCCAGACCCTTCTCCACGTTATCGCGTACGGCGGGTGCAGTAAGTGTGAGACGGTTGTCGCAATAGATAGGGCTCTTGATACCGCTGGCCCATGTGAACGGCTGCTCGGGACGCAAAAATACTGCGCCGATAGAGAGCAGGTCTTTGGCAATACTCTTTTCCATAATGTATAGTTTTTAATTTATTCCAAACAACTGAGTAAAATCTGTTCTACCTCCTCGGGATAGATGCCACCTTCGTGTACCTTCTGCCCATCGACATAGAAAGTAGGTACATAGTAGTAGTCATACTTATCGGCCACATCAGCCTGCTCCGACTCCTCGATTAGTTCAATCTTCAGGTCAGCCAACTCGGGGTGTTTTGACTTTGCCTCTTCGATATAGCGAAACGCCTTTTTGCAGAAGGGGCAATGTTGTAGATAAAACAGTTTTACGTTTTTCATCTTTTACTCGGCAAACTCTGCCATACATCGCTTGTAAGCTGCAACGGGGTCGGCAGCACTTGTAATAGGACGACCCACTACGATGTAGTCGGTGCCAATCTCCTTGGCGCGTGCAGGGGTTGTTACGCGAACCTGATCGCCAATCTCACCATCGGCAAAACGTACACCGGGAGTAACAGTCACGAACTCCGTGCCGCAAGCCTCCTTAACCATACCGGCCTCCAGAGGAGAACAAACAACACCATCAAGACCTGCCACCTGTGCATTCTTGGCGTAGTGAACAATTGTATCGTTGATTGATGCGTTAATCAAAAGATCCTTCTGCATACGCTCCTCGCTTGTCGATGTAAGCTGTGTTACGGCGATAAGCAGGGGACGAGTGCCATCCTCGCGAGTGAGACCTTCGAGGGCAGCCTTCATCATCTCGATAGTACCAGCGGCGTGCAGGTTGCACATATCGACATCCATCTTCGAGAGTACGGCCATCGACTTCTTTACCGTGTTGGGAATATCGTGCAACTTAAGATCGAGGAAAATCTTGTGGCCGCGAGCCTTAATCTCCTTAACAATTGAGGGGCCTGCAGCGTAATAAAGTTCCATACCAATCTTCACGAAAGGCTTGCAATCGGTGAATTTATCAAGAAAAGCGAGCGTGGTCTCGGCACTGTCGAAGTCACACGCAATGATTACATCTCTATTGCTCATTGGGTTGTCTTTTTTTTGATTATAGTTACTTTTCAAAGTGTAAATTTAGCACATTCCAACGAGAATAACAATAGCCACAAAATAAAAAAGCAGTATCGCTCGTGCGATACTGCAGTATAGAGTAGTATTATATACCTAATTTATGGCTATTTTAGCAGTTCATTGCGCCACAGCAGTTGATAACCTGGCCACTGACATACGATGAGAGGTCGCTGGCGAGGAACAGAGCTACGTTAGCCACATCCTCTGTAGTACCACCACGACGAAGCGGAATCTGCTGATACCATCCGTCGCGAACCTCCTGCGGAAGGATGTTTGTCATATCGGTCTCGATGAAACCAGGAGCAATGGCGTTGGCACGAATGCCGCGAGGTCCCATCTCCTTGGCAATCGACTTTGCAAGACCAATCATACCAGCCTTTGAGGCCGAGTAGTTACACTGGCCTGCGTTACCCGATACGCCTACTACAGACGACATATTAATAATCGAGCCGCTGCGCTGGCGAGCCATAACGGGAGTTACGGCGTGGATGAAGTTGAAAGCCGACTTGAGATTGGTGTTAATCACGTCGTCCCACTGCGACTCTGTCATACGCATCATAAGGCCGTCCTTTGTAATACCTGCGTTGTTTACCAACACATCAACATGACCGAAATCGGCTACCACCTGCTTTACCACCTCGTGCACGCCCTCGAACGACGATGCATCGGTAACATAAGCCTTTGCCTTTACACCGTGTGACTCCAACTCGCTTACGATAGAGTCGGTAGTCTCATTGATAGTACGAACAACGATGGCTACATCGGCACCCTGCTCTGCAAAGCGCACTGCCACAGCTTTACCAATACCGGTAGCTCGTCCTGCACCAGTAACGATGGCTACCTTACCTTCCAAAAGTTTCATGTATATAGGTTTTTTACTCGTTAGACCACTTGCGTAGAGCCACACAGCTGTTGTGACCGCCAAAGCCCAATGAGTTAGAAATTGCAATTGTCAAATCGGCCTTGCGTGATGCATTGGGTACATAGTCCAAATCACACTCGGGATCGGGTTCACTATAACCAATGGTGGGGGGTACAACGCCATTCTTCAAGGCAAGTGTGCAAGCGATGAGCTCAACTGCACCCGCAGCACCCAACATATGGCCCGTCATCGATTTTGTAGAGCTAATCATTGCCTTACGTGCAGCCTCCTCGCCCAATGCGAGCTTGATAGCCGCTGTCTCCGACTTATCGTTCAAGGGAGTAGATGTACCGTGAGCGTTGATGTAGAGCAAATCCTTGTCTGCGTCGAACCCAGCCTCGGTGAGCGACTGCTTAATGGCGCGCGAAGCGGGAATACCATCGGGTGAAGGAGCTGTTACGTGGTGAGCATCGCAACTGTTACCATAACCAACAACCTCGGCATAAATCTTTGCGCCACGCTTAAGAGCGTTCTCCAACGACTCCAAAACCAAAACGCCGGCACCCTCGCCCATTACGAAACCGCTACGGTTAGCGCTGAAGGGTGTAGATGCATTCTTCGGGTCGGTCGAACGTGAGAGAGCCTTGCTGTTGGCAAAACCACCGATTGCAAGAGGGTGGATTGTAGCCTCCGAGCCACCTGCGATGATAGCATCGGCATAGCCGTGCTTGATGGCACGATAAGCCTCACCTGCAGCGTGAGTACCTGTAGCACAAGCAGTCACAACGGGCAGACATACACCCTGAGCGTTGTATTTTATAGCCACGTTACCTGCTGCGATATTGCCAATCATCATAGGAATGAAGAGGGGTGAGATTCTGTGTACACCCTCGTGGAGCAACTTGTCGGTCTCGTTTACGAAGGTGTGCATGCCGCCAATACCTGAGCCTATATATGTACCCAAACGCTCGGGAGCGATGTTCTCGCCACTCTTAAGGCCACTGTCCTGCATAGCCTGATAAGCTGCTGCCAAAGCATACTGGCAGTATGTGTCGTTACGACGCACGTCGTTGCGCTCCAAACCATTCTCCTCGGGTGAGAAGTCCTTAACCTGGCCTGCTACGCTAATGGGCAACTCGTAGCCCTCCATACCCTTGATAAAGTCGATTCCGCACTTACCCTGCTCAAGGCTTTGCCAGAAATCGGTGATGTTATTTCCAATCGGTGAGATAACGCCTACACCGGTGATAACTACTCTTTGTTCCATTATGATATTTTCTTTTTTTTACTTTGTCCATTCAATAATACAAGCTCCGGTGGTGAATCCTGCACCAAAAGCACTCATTAAAATTTTGTCGCCACGCTGTAGCTTGCCATTGCGAGAAAGCTCGTCGAGCAACAAAGGTATGCTGGCCGATGAGGTGTTACCGCAACGCTCCACGTTGGTGGGGAAGTGGCCCAAGTCGAGCTTCAGCCAATTGGCAATAGCCTCGATGATTCGCATATTGGCCTGATGCAACACATAATATTTAATATCGGCGGGGCGCAGACCAGCTTTGTCGAGCAGGGTCTTAATGTCGCGCGATGACGAGAGCACGGCAGTCTTGAATACCTCCTTGCCATTCATATACATCGGCGCCGAATATTCATCCTTGGTGATGTAGGGAGTAGACTCCAGCTTACGAACGTAGTACAAGCAGTCGGTCTTTGATGTTGTGGTCAGGCGTGAACAAATCATACCATCTCCTCCACTTACAACAACTGCACCAGCTCCGTCGCCAAACAATACGCACAATGAGCGGTCCTCCCAGTCAACCATTCGTGTGGGCTCCTCGGCAGCCACAACCAAAATGTTGCGAGCTTTGCCACTACGGATACGGTCGTCGGCCATATCGAGTGCGTAGATAAATCCAGAGCAGGCAACGTTTATATCTACACAAGCACACTTAGCGCCAATGGCTCCCTGCACGATGCAACTAAGACCTGGGGTGATGTACTCGTTGACAACATTCGAGCAAATTATGTAGTCGATGTCGTTAGGTGTCAACCCAGCATCCTCAATAGCTTTGAGTGAGGCCTCGGTTGCTAAATCCTCCAATCGCTCCGAACTAATCACACGTCGCTCGGCAATGCCTGTGCGTGTGCGTATCCACTCGTCACTCGTGTCGAGGAATCCTTCGAGCATCGCATTTGTTACAACTTTGGCAGGATGAGCCCTGCCCGTTCCGATAATCTTCATTAAAGCAATTTTGGTTTTCGTAAATACTATTTGTTCTTTGACACCAAGTGTAATTGGAGCTTTTCGAACATCGGGTGCAAAATTATCGAAAACCACTTGTAATGCATCACAACTGCGGTCGAAAGTACCTTTTTGTGACGAAAAACACTTTTTTAGGGGTAAACTCGATGTTTTTTGCAGTAAAATTACGATATTTGCATAGATTATTTATCGAAACTTCAATGACAAAATTATATCAAGATAAGGAATTGCCCAAATTTTTGCTCGATAAACGCTACCTAATTGCATCGGTAGTGTTCATCTTGACCTTCTCGGTGCTGTTTTTGGCAATCTATACTCCATTTTCTGATACTACGTGGATTAGTCTGCGTAATATCGAGAGCGTGGGTGCAACATTGGCTTTCTATGTAGTTGCATTGGCTATTCTGGCTATTAGCAAACTGATAATGTATAACTCGCAATCGAAGATATACTTCACACTTTGGAAATATGTCTTGTGGGTTATGGCCGAGGTGGTGATTATTTCGATTTTTTACACCCACTTCACCTATGTATTCGTGCCTCCTGTCGAGCAGGACATTGTTGATATTGTTTTCAAGGCATTTGGCTGTATATTGCTCATCATCGTTATACCTTATACTATTATTACACTCTACGCGGCTTATCGAACCAAGACCGAGGAGTTGCAGATGTTGCAGTATGAGATGTCGCTCAATACCGAATCATCGGTGGTTTATCCCTCGTTGATAAACTTGTATGACTACAATGGTGCATTGAAGCTTACGATTAATTCTGATTCGCTCTACTATATGGAGTCGCAGGATAACTATGTTAAGATTTTCTACGAGAATAACGGCAAGTTGCTTTCATATATGTTGCGTAGTCGCACCAAAACTATCGAGGAGAATTTGGCCGACACAAGTATGGTACGATGCCACCGATCATATATGGTAAATGTTATGAAGATTAATCATATTCGTAAGGGTGGCAAGGCTCGTTATATTGTTCTATCGAGCGACGAGATCAAGCCTATTCCCGTGTCGAAGAGTTACTTCAAGAACCTTATCGAGAAGATTGATAAGTACAATGCTTCAGCTCTGCCCACTGGTTCTGTGCAGGGTGACGATGAGCAGGAAGAGGCGCATAGGGGAGAGAGTTAAGAATAGATGAAAAAAGGATATAATAAAAAAAGGCTGTCCAGATAGACAGCCTTTTTTGTTGTGTCTATTCTAGTGAATTTACTCCACAATACCGATGATATCGCTCAAACGCTCGATACCCAGACGCTCCATCTCGGTGGGAAGAGCCTCGATGATACGCTTGCAAGCATAGGGATCCTTGAGGTTGGCAGCACCTACCTGCACGGCGGTAGCACCAGCCATCATCATCTCGATAACATCTGATGCCGACTCCACACCACCGCAACCCATTACGGGGATTGAGCAGGCGTGCGACACCTGATATACCATACGCACCGCTACGGGGAAGATTGCCGGACCAGAGAAACCACCCATCTTATTGGCTATAACGGGGCGACGACGCTTGGTGTCGATACGCATACCGAGCAGTGTATTAATCAAGCAGATACCATCAGCACCCGCCTCTTCGCAAGCCTTGGCGATAGCCACAATGTCGGTCACGTTGGGGCTGAGCTTGATAAATACAGGCTTGGTGGTTACGGCCTTCACTGCGCGAGTTACCTCGGCAGCCATCTCGGGCTGAGTTCCGAAGCTCATGCCTCCGTTGTGAACATTGGGGCACGATACATTCACCTCGATGATTGCCACCTGCTCCTCCTTGTCCATCTTGGCACAGCACTCCTGATACTCGTCAATCGAAAAACCGCTGATATTGGCCACGATAGGCTTGTGGAAAATCTCGCGCAGAGCGGGCAACTCCTTTGCGATTACTGCATCAACTCCAGGATTCTGTAATCCTACCGAGTTAATCAAACCCGAACGGCACTCCGCGATGCGGGGTGTGGGGTTACCAAAGCGTGCCTCACGTGTAGTACCCTTGATAGAGATTGAACCGAGGATGTCGATGTCGTAAAACTCATTATGCTCGCGACCAAAACCGAATGTGCCGCTTGCGGGGATGATGGGGTTGTCCAACTTAACGCCACACAACTCTACCGACAAATCATATTTCTTATCCATACTCATCTCCATTACCAAATTATCTCTTCACGTTTCATTACGGGACCCTCCTTGCAGATGCGCTTATTGCCTGTAAGTGTCTTGCAGCTGCAACCCATACAAGCGCCAAAGCCACAGCCCATACGCTCTTCGAACGAGAGCTCGCCACTCACCTCGGTGCAACCGCACAAAGCCTTAAGCATAGGTAGCGGACCGCACGAGTAGAAGAAATCGAAGTCGATGGCGTTCTCGCGAATAGCGTCGGTTACAAAACCTCTTGTACCCTGCGAGCCGTCGGCTGTCGATACATATACATCGATGCCCAAAGCGCGGAACTCCTCGGCATAGAATACCTCCTTCTCGGTGTTGAAGCCCAACACTACGCTCACCCTGCGGCCACGTGCGATAAGCTCCTTAGCCAAACGATAGAGTGGGGGAACGCCCACACCACCGCCAACCAACAGAGGCTTCTGGCACTCTACATCGGCGTCGAATCCGTTGCCAAGGCCTGTGAGCACGTCGAGCTGCTCGCCAGCCTGCATTGTGCTCATCTGCTCGGTGCCACGACCTACCACCTTGTAGATTATGGTGATGCTATTCTCATCCCAATCGTTTATAGAGATGGGGCGACGCAGATACAGACCCTCGAGCTCGATATTCACAAACTGACCGGGGCGTGTAATCCACTGCGTATCACCCTCGAGCACCATCCGCCATACGTCAGCCGTGAGCGGATGGTTACTCTTGATAGTGTATATTCCTTTCTTGTACATCTTACTTACCGTCGATGGTTGAAACACCCAATGTAATCTCCTCCAATACATTCAGGAGTACGCTTACAGTCTCCAACGATGTAAAGAGTGTCACGTTGTTCTCGGCTGCAGCGCGACGAATCTCATAACCGTCGCGACGTGTGCTGTGCTGATTAACGTCGATAGTGTTGATTACATAGGTAACGTGGCCCTTACGCAACTCGTCGTAAATCTCGGTGCTGCCCTCGCTAATCTTCAAGAGGTGGCGAGTGCGGATGCCGTTGTTACGCAAGAACTCACAAGTACCTCCTGTAGCCTCGATGTTGAAACCAAGGTCGTAGAAACGACGGATGAAGGGCAATGCACGCTCCTTGTCGGCATCGGCAATCGTTACGAAGATGGTACCGTAGTTTGCTACTGCGACGCCCGATGAACGCAACGACTTATATAAAGCCCGATTAAGGCTCTTGTCGTAACCGATAGCCTCTCCCGTTGACTTCATCTCGGGTGAGAGGTATGAGTCTACACCGCGAATCTTAGCGAATGAGAATGCGGGTGACTTAACGAACCAACGTGTGCTCTCCTTGCCGTAAATCTCAGTGATACCTTGTTCCTTAAGTGAGTGACCGAGGATTACCATTGTGGCAATCTTCGCCATAGGCACACCAGTTGACTTAGAGAGGAAGGGAACTGTACGTGATGAACGGGGATTAACCTCGATTACGTATACCTTCTCCTGCTCGTCAACGATGAACTGAATGTTGAACAGACCAACGATACCGATTGCAAGACCCAACTGGCGAGTGTACTCAATGATGGTGTCCTTCACCTGCTGGCTTACGCTGAAGGTGGGGTATACGCTGATAGAGTCACCAGAGTGGATACCTGTGTGCTCGACGTGCTCCATAATGCCGGGGATGTATACATCCTTGCCGTCGCAGATAGCATCTACCTCCAACTCCTTACCCTGAATATATTTGTCAACCAATACGGGCGACTTCTCGTTAATCTCAACAGCCGAACGCAAGTAGTGGCGCAGAGTCTCCTCGTTACCAACGATCTGCATCGCACGACCACCAAGCACGAAGCTGGGACGTACCAATACGGGATAGCCGATGTTGTTTGCAGCCTCAACACCCGACTCGATGTCGGTTACAGCCTTAGCCTTAGGCTGGGGGATACCAACCTCGTTCATAATGCGCTCAAAGCACTTGCGGTCCTCGGCGTTGTTGATAGCCTCGATACCTGTACCGATAATCTTCACACCCAAATCAGCCAAAGGCTCTGCAAGGTTGATAGCGGTCTGACCACCGAGTGAAACGACGATACCCTCGGGCTGCTCCAACTCTACAACGTTCATAACATCCTCAACGGTGAGGGGCTCAAAGTAGAGCTTGTCGCTGATAGTGTAGTCTGTTGATACGGTCTCGGGGTTATTGTTGATGATGATAGCCTCGTAACCAGCCTCTTTGATTGTCCATATAGCGTGTACGGTAGAGTAGTCAAACTCTACACCCTGGCCGATACGGATAGGACCAGAGCCGAGTACCAAAATCTTCTTACGGTCGCTACGGATTGACTCGTTCTCAGCCTCGTAAGTAGAGTAGAAGTAAGGAACATAGGTGTCAATCTCGCCTGCGCAAGAGTCGATAATCTTGTATACGGGGAATACATTCTCCTTCTTACGCAACTCATACATCTCAGCCTCTGTCATATCCCACAACTGGCCGATGAACTTATCGCTGAAGCCCATACGCTTAGCCTCCTTCAAGGTTGCGATGCATCCCTTGTTTGCGGCAACAACTTTCTCCATCTCGACAATGTTCTTGAACTTCTCAAGGAACAACATATCGATCTTGGTGTGATTGTAGATGATGAGCAAATCAACGCCCAAGCGAATCAACTGTGCAATGGCGTAGATGCGGTCGTCGGTACCCTTGCGGATGTAGTCCAACATCTGCGAAGTGGTCCAGTCGTCGAACTTCTTGTTGTGGATGTGGCAAACGCCTGTCTCGAGTGAGCGGATAGCCTTCAAGATACCCTCCTCGATGGTACGGCCGATACTCATAACCTCACCCGTAGCCTTCATCTGTGTGCCGAGCTCGTTCGAAGCGTCGCTGAACTTATCGAAGGGGAAACGAGCCACCTTCAGTACAACGTAGTCCAACGCAGGCTCGAAGCAAGCGGGACGGTCGGCAATCATAATCTCGTCCAAAGTAAGACCTACGGCAATCTTTGCTGTTACGCGAGCGATGGGGAAACCGCTGGCCTTTGATGCCAGAGCCGATGAACGCGATACACGGGGATTAACCTCGATGATATAGTACTTGAATGAGAGGGGATCCAATGCAAACTGCACGTTACATCCACCCTCAATCTTAAGCTCGCGGATAATCTTGAGTGCGCTACCACGCAGGAGCTGATACTCCTTGTCGGTCAATGTCTGTGCAGGGGCGATAACCATAGAGTCTCCAGTGTGGATACCTACGGGGTCGATGTTCTCCATGCTACAGATGGCAATAGCAGTGTCATTCTTGTCACGCATCACCTCGAACTCAATCTCCTTGTAACCCTTGATACTCTTCTCTACGAGTTCCTGGTGTACGGGCGAAAGAACAAGAGCGTTACGCATAATCTCGCGCAACTCCTCCTCGTTGTCGGCAAAGCCACCACCTGTACCACCCAACGTAAATGCGGGACGAAGAACTACAGGGTAGCCAATCTCCTCGGCTGCCTTAACACCATCCTCCATAGTGTTTACCACTACTGAAGGCAAAACGGGCTCTCCGATACGAACGCACAACTCCTTGAAAAGCTCGCGGTCCTCAGCCTCCTCGATACTCTTGAACGATGTACCAAGAATCTCAACGTGACACTCATCCAAAATGCCCTTCTTAGCCAACTGCACGGCCAAGTTCAAACCAGTCTGACCACCCAAGCCCGGCACGATAGCATCGGGACGCTCGTAGCGAACGATCTTTGCCACATACTCCAGCGTCAAAGGCTCCATATACACCTTGTCGGCGATGTTTGTGTCGGTCATAATGGTTGCGGGGTTTGAGTTCACGAGGATAACCTCGTAACCCTCCTCCTTAAGTGCCAAGCACGCCTGTGTTCCTGCATAGTCAAACTCTGCTGCCTGACCAATGACAATCGGACCTGAGCCGATTACCATTACTTTCTTAATATCTGTTCTTCTAGGCATTTTGTTTCTCCTCCATCAGTTTAATGAATTTATCAAAAAGGTATGAGCAATCCTGCGGACCCGGAGCACTCTCGGGGTGGAACTGCAGGGCGTACATCTTATCTTCGGCACACTCGATACCCTCGATTGTAGAGTCGAATACGTTCACGTGAGTAACGGTGAGCTTTGTGCCCTCCAGTGACTTGTCAACGATAGCGTACTCGTGGTTTTGCGATGTCATATCGATGCGGCCCGAAGCTACGGTGCGCACGGCGGGTGATCCGTGGTGGCCACACTTCATCTTGAATACCTTTGCGCCATAAGCCAGGGCGATGAGCTGCATACCAAGCGAGATGCCGAACATAGGAATCTGACCCTTAGCTGCACGGATAAGCTCGATAACCTCGGTAAGTTCCTCGGGTGAGCCCGGACCATTCGAGATAAACAGACCATCGGGATTGAATGCCATAATCTCCTCGAGTGAGGTGTTGTAGGGTACAACGGTTACGTTGCAGCCACGGCTGGTGAACGAACGGATGATGTTGTGCTTGATACCGCAATCCACAGCCACGATGTCATACTTGTGGTTGGGTGTGCGTGAGAACCAAGCCTTGCGGCTGCTTACCTTTGCTACCAAGTCGGTGGGCTGGGGTGTGTTCTTAATCATCTCCAAAGCAGCCTCGGTAGTGGTGTCGATATTCACGATTGCGGCACGCTGTGAGCCCTCGTCGCGAATGATACGAACGAGCATACGAGTATCAACGCCTGCAAGGCAGGGAATGCCTGCCTCCTCCAAAGTCTCCGAGAAGGTCTTGGTGTAACGGAAGTTGCTGGGGTTTTCGTTGCACTCTCTTACCACCATACCGCCAATCTGCGGAGTCTTCGACTCGAAGTCCTCGTCGGTGATACCGTAGTTGCCAATCAAAGGATAGGCCATAACTACAATCTGGTTGCTGCAAGAGGGATCGGAAAGAATCTCCTGATAACCCACTACAGAAGTGTTGAAAACAATGTCGCACACGCGCTCCACGTTGGCACCATAGCCATAGCCGAGGAACTCGCGACCGTTCTCAAGAACTAACTTTTTTGTAAATGGTTTCATTCGTTTGTGATTTATTTATTTCGTTTATCTTTTTTCATATGCTACTTTTCCGTCAACCAGTGTCAGGCAACACTCGCCCTGCAACTGCCAGCCCTCGAATGGAGTACTTTGTCCCATCGAAAGGAATGTGTCGGGATCCACCGCAAAGCTCTTCTCCAAGTCGAATACGGCAATGTCGGCCGCCTCGCCCTCGCGTAGTCCACCGCCCAAGCCAAATATGCGGCGGGGTGCCTCGGCCATTACCTCGATTGCCTTCTCGAGCGAGATAATGCCCTGCTTTACGAGCTTGGTGTAGATTACGGCAAACGATGTCTCCAAACCTACAACGCCCATTGCGCTGAACTCCAAGCCTCGTGACTTTTCGTCGGCCGTATGAGGTGCGTGGTCGGTAGCCACCACGTCGATAGTACCATCCTGCAAACCTGCGACGAGAGCATCGCGATCCTCTGTCGAGCGAATTGGAGGATTCATCTTGAAGCGACCCTCCTCCTTGAGATCCATATCACACATAGTGAGGTAGTGGGGTCCTGTCTCGCAGGTAACTTTTAGACCGCGGGCCTTTGCTTGACGAATCAACTCAACGGTCTCTTTTGTCGAGATGTGGCAAACGTGATAACGACAGCCGGTCTGAGCAACCAACTCAATATCGCGCTCCACCTGCTTCCATTCGCTCTCCGAGCAGATACCACGATGGCCATTGAGCTTGGCATACTCACCGTCGTGGATATAACCTTTACGCAGTAACTCATTCACTTCGCAGTGTGCTGCAATGATTGTGTCGTGCTTTGCAGCCTCCTTCATAGCATTGAGCATAACCGCTTCGCTCTGTACACCGCTACCATCATCAGAAAAACCTGCAACGTAAGGCGTAAGAGCCTTGAAATCTACCAACTCATCGCCACGACGCTTGCGGGTGATAGTGGCGTAGGGCATAACCTTGATGACTGCGTCGCGCTGAATTATGTCGAGCTGCATCTGCAAATTCTCCATATTGTCGGGAGCAGGCTCGAGGTTGGGCATCGAGCATACTGTGGTAAAACCACCATGTGCTGCAGCCGCAGTTCCTGTGGCGATGGTCTCCTTGCGAGAGAAGCCGGGCTCGCGAAGGTGAACGTGCAAATCAACCAAACCACTGGTGATAATCAAACCCTGACAGTCGTATATCTTATCCTCCGCAGAGGTCTCTATTGAGGGTGCTATCTGAGCTATCTTGCCGTCGAGAATAGCCACGTCGGCCTTCGTCTGACGGCCTTCGCTAACGATTGTGCCACCCTTGAGAATAATTCGTTTATTCATATGATATCATAAAAAAGGCGACCAAACAGTCGCCCTTATATTAACAATTAAAAACAGTATTAACGTCGTTCTGAGAAACGATAACGAACAATGAAGAACAGCAACCCGATTGCTTTACAAAGTTTTGCGCTGCTACCGATGGTGATATGTTTCTTCCCTTATTCATTTCGTCCCAATTTATTTCGGGCAAAGATAAGCAAAATATTTCAATCTATGCGCCTCTGTGGCTATTTTTTGTTCTTTTTTTGCGACATTTTTAGAATACAACTCTTGCTCCAATCTGCATATGCCAACGTGAGAGCAAATCCGAAGGCGAGGCCACGGCTCCGGTGAAGCGATATACAGGCTGACCGTTATCTACCGAGGTGATGGTTACGGGCTGCAGACGTACGTTCGATACATTGTAGTATGCACCCCAATGGCGGCATATCATATTGCCAAGATTGATAATGTCGAGCGAGAGTTCCACCTTGCGATTGCTCTGGCGACTGAAGTAGAACCCGTGTGAGAGGTGCATATCGAGACGATGCTCCATAGGGCTCTGCATTGCATTACGCTCGGCAAAAGAGCCACGGTGAGAATTTAAGTAAGAGTCTGCTTTGATATAGCTGTTCCACTTCTCGCGCGAAGTGGCGTCGGCAAAGAGCATCCCCTGCATCTCAGCTTCGGTGGGAATGTACATAAGTGTAGAGCCAAATGCACCATCACCATTGAAATCAACAGATTCGCCAAAACAGAGCGAGTGTCGCTGGCCCGAGGTCATCTGGTAAACGAGCGAGGCATTGATATCGAACAGCGGTGCATAGCGTTTACTGTAGTTGATTGCGAGCGACAATTTATGTGGCACGTCGTAGGCTGAGTAGGTGAGTTCGGGATTATTCAGGTCGGTAGCATAGGTACGACTCCAGTTGCTCGACGATGAGGTCGATGGCACATCGCACACGGCATACGAGTGACCGAAAATGTAAGAGGCCATAGCCGATAGTCCCCACTCGAAACTCTTCGATACACTCCCAGAGAGCGAGTATGAGTAACCCTTAGAGGTGTTGTCGAGATAATATACCGCCGAGTAGTCGGTTGTGGCGGTGCGATAGAGAGGTATGGCCGACGATGTGCTACCTGCAGCGTAGATGCTCTCATCGGTAGGCTCAACTGCCATATTGCGGAATACGGCGTTATGCAGAGTCTTGGTGTAGAGTGCTTCGGCTCGCAATGACCATCCGTCGTCGGTGGTATAGCCAACGGCAGCGCTCGCCTTTAAGTTCTGCGGATAGCGGAACTTGCGATTCATCGCATTGAGCATAAATTGGGTGTTGGATTGAGTTGTAGGTGAGGGCTTTACCGAGAAGTTGGCCGCAGGACGTGTAATCACGCCGCCGGTGTTCTCGCCCGTCAGACGCAGACCCTTCTGCTCGACACCTGTATTAGAGTAGTTGTTCACAATCCAAACAAACGGCACTTGACCGGTGAAGATACCAATGCCACCATCCACCGTAAGACGACTATGCTCATAGTTACGGCTCCACGAAATGCCTACGCGGGGCGATAGGAGCAACTGTGCTCGAGGTACATCGCCAATGCGTATATTATGTTTACGGGCAATGTCGCTTGCATTGAAACTGTTGTTCGCTGTCGGGGTGTTGAAAATAAGCGGTAGAGTAGCACGCACACCATATGACAGATGCACACCACGTCCCAAAGCCCAGCGGTCCTGTGCATAGAGGTTGAGCTCAGCAGCACGGAACTTGGGTCCCCACGTTGTTGTGCCCGTCACATCGGGGTCGGTGTAGTTGTACTCATATACCGAGGCAAGGTCACGCTCGAAATCCTCCACCGTATTGTAGGTGTAAGTACCGTAGGCATTGGCCAAGTAGCGATTGTGGATGTTATAAATCTCGTGGTGCATACCTAGAGTGAAGGAGTGTGAGCCACGCTCCATAATCAAGTCATCGGTGATGGTTATCACGTTTTGAGTCAGATCGTTAATGCCTGCATAGCGGTTGTTGCCAATGTTGATTGCAACACCTCCAGTAGTACCTGCATTGCGGATAATCACACTCGGCAGATCTCCTCCAACATCGGGTTTACGGCCATCACCCACGCGCGAGTAACCTATGCGTAGGGTGTTGTGCGTATGATCCGAAAGACGCGACTCAAGCGACAGAGCAAGGTAGTGAGCCGTGCTGTAGTTAGCATATCCCGAACCGTTGAAAGTGAACGATGTGAGCGAGTTAGCATACTCCTCTGCTCGCGCATCAAGCAGCGAATAGCTGGCCGAGAGTCGGTTGCGACTATTGATGTGCCAGTCCAATGTAGCCAACAAAGAGCCCGAGCGCTGCTCTACATTACGACGGCCTGTGCCACCTCCGTCGTAGCCAGTGAGGGCTTTGTAGCGGTCTGATATGCGTTGTAACTCTGCACCATCGAGCGCTGTGCCGTTGTAGCCCAAATAGTAAGATGAGGGAGAGGTCTCAAGGTTGTATTCGCCACTGAGGAAGAAGAATAGTTTATTGCGTACGATAGCTCCGCCTAGCGTAGCTCCGTAGATTTGCGTCGACTGCTTGTCGAGTCGTGTTCGATGTTCGATGTTGCGACCAGCCGTAGTGCCGTAGAAATCCTGATTATTATAATAGGTATAGGCACTACCCTTAAATTCGTTTGTGCCCGATTTGGTAACGGCATTTATCGCTCCACCGCCAAAACCACTTTGACGTACATCGTACGATGCTACAACAACCTCCAACTGCTCGATAGCATCGAGTGCAATGGGGTTAGCGTTCGACAGGCCACCGTTGGTGCCCGACGACGAAAGACCATACATATCGTTGTTGGCCATTCCGTTAATCATAAATGCGTTGTAGCGGTTAGCTACACCTCCGTACGACATACCGCCACTCTTGGTTGCAATAGCCTGCGGCATAAGGCGTACCACGTCGTAGAGCGAACGCGAAACGGTGGGCATTTGCGATATGAGGGATTCGTCGAACTTGCCTGTAAGTTCGCCCGACTGCGCTTTGTCGGCCGTAACCACCACGGCGTCGAGTGTGGTAGATGGTTTTAGTGAAATATTCTCTTCGTGAATGTCACCTACTCGTAGGGTGATACCCTCCACTCGTCGACTCTCGTAGCCAACATAACTCACCTCAAGCACGTAGCCTTCGGCGGGACGTATGCCATGCAATGAGTAACGACCTTGCACATCGGCCACGACAGCATACTCACGTCCCGTAGAGGGATGCGACAAAATGACGGTAGCACCGACTAATTTCTCTTCAGATTGATTTGTGACTACACCGCCTAGAGAGGCTGTGGTAATTTGCGCCGCTGCATACAATGCACACGACAATGCCATAAAGAGGCACAGAAATTTCTTCATTACAGTTTGTTTAGGGCACCTATTTACGGTGCAAGTTCAATACACGTTGCCTTTTATACCCGATGGGAAAAGACTATCGAAGGCAAATATACAAAAAAATTACTACTTTTGCATATTCTTTCAAATTATTATGGATGCAGTAGCTCAATTTTGTATCGATTGGGGATATGTAGGTCTCTTTATATCGGCTCTGTTGGCGGGTAGTATTTTGCCCTTTAGTTCAGAGTTGGTACTCACTGTATTGGTACAGATGGGAGCCGACCCTACGGTATGTCTAATATCTGCATCGGTGGGTAATACATTGGGCGGACTCATTTGCTATTGGCTTGGTTATCTTGGTAATATGCAGTGGATTGAGCGATGGCTCAAGATCGACCACGCAAAGATGCAGCGCGTCGAGGGCAATGTGCGTAAATATGGCGCGTGGATGGGTGTGTTTGGAGTCCTGCCGTGGGTGGGCGATGTGATTATCGTGCTGCTTGGCTTAATGCAATGCAACGTCTATGTCACTACATTTACTATGTTTGTCGGCAAGTTTGGCCGTTATCTGCTGATGTTGCTGGCTTTGCAAGGGGTGAATTCATTATTTTAATATATATGTAAATAAAAAAGGCTGTCCCGTTCGGGGCAGCCTTTTTTATTGTTTGTTTTCATTTTACTCTCTTACGCAACGTACCTGCATTGCATTGGCACGATACATGGGCTTGGTGGGCTCGTAGCGGTTGTTCACAGCACGAGTTGTGTTCAAGTCGAAGAACATCGAAGTAGCCTTTGTCGCATCAGTACCTGTAGTCCAGTAGTAACCGGTCCAAGGCATAGGATTGTGCTCGAAACCATAGTTGTTGATGTTGGTCAGCACACCAGTCTCGAAGCTACGACGACCTGCACCAGGCATAAACATTTTGGCACCTGTAGCGGTGTCAACCAAATGCCAGCCGTACATATTGCGAATGTCTGCCAAAGCTGCGCCATCCTCCTCCTCGGCAATGTCGAATGCGGTAAATGCGTTACTCTCAGGTATGCGCCAGCCACGGGGACAGGGGTCGTTGATGCTCTTGCTTGTGTCGTTCCACAATGTGTTGTCGTGTGACGAATAGAGCCAATCGTAGTCGTTAGACTCCTCGCCCATAACGAATGACATAGGGTGTGCTACGGTATACTCATAGCTGCCTACGCCATCGGTCTCAGAATTCACATACTGGTACGAGTGGCTTCCGCCCAAATAGTTGTAAAGAATCTGGTCGCGGTTACCCGAGAAGAGATAGTTGGTAGGACGTGCAAAGGGATCCTTGCGGCCCCACTGGTAGTACATTCCGTATGCTTTGTAAATATCTTTGCCGATGATTGTACCGTCGCTGTTGTGATATGCACCGAGGTTGCGGTCCATAAATACTCCAGCCGAAGTCTCAATTGCGTTGTCGTTGGGGTCTGAGCCTGTAAGCCACAAGTGCCAGCTCCAGATGATGTTGTCGTTGTCGTCGTAGGCAGCTACTAAAGCGTTGCCATCTATAATCCTGCGACCTACCTTATTGCCATCGTTGTCGGTAACATCCTCGCTACCAACGTAGAAGCTGAATGTATTAGACTCGGGGTAAAAACTGCAGTGGCTGATAAGGCTTATTGATGTCTGCCACAAAACCTCAACTTTGGCGGGTGAAATGGTCTCGCTTGACTCGCCCTTATGCGATACGTCGATGGTGTAACGAGTGTCCTTCTCGGTGATGATGTATGAGTTAGAATACTCGGCAGTAAGGTCCTTCTCAAGACGCAATAGGGACAAATATGACGATGCGTGTACTGCAGTACCTGCAGCAGTGTAACCAGTTAACGAGAGGGTTCCGTTCTCAACAATCTTGTTGTCGTCGTTGGCAAAATTCTCGGGTGATGTGATGGTGATAGTCCAATTCTTGAGATCGATATTCTCTACCTTCCAACCTTTGGGAGATGAAGAGATGACGATACTGGTGATATTGCGAGCCTTGAAGGGAACTACGATTGTCTTGCTGAACTCGGTAACAATCTGTCCAGGGAGTTCGAACTCAAAGTCGTACACCTCGTTGGTGGTGCAAGATGAGAATGATGTTGCGCACAGCACAACGCCGATAACCAATGATAAGATAGCTCGGAAAAGAGTCTTCATATATAGTTTTTCTATAAACGTTTCAAAATTATCTGCAAATATACCAAAAACCTGCGACATAGAGCAAATTATACAAGATTATTTCAATCTTGATGCTCAATTTACGCTACGAAATAAACGATTGGTTACCTTTTTTATTATGCTGTAGGCAAAATTTAGTTTGTCGTGGAATAAAAAAGCCCCAAAAGTGGACTTTCGGGGCTAAATATCAATTGTAGAAGTCAGACTCTACTTCTTGTCGCTCTTTGAGATGGCATCACGCATCTGTGTGTCGGCCATTATGTTCTTCATCTTGTAGTAGTCCATAATACCTAAATTGCCATTGCGGAACGCCTCGGCCATAGCCAGCGGCACCTCAGCCTCAGCCAAGATAACCTTGGCACGCGCCTCTTGCGCCTTAGCCAGATTCTCCTGCTCCAACGCTACAGCCATAGCACGACGCTCCTCGGCCTTGGCCTGTGCGATGTTCTTGTCGGCATCGGCTTGATCCATTTGGAGTTGAGCGCCGATATTCTTTCCAACGTCGATGTCGGCAATGTCAATTGAAAGAATCTCAAACGCAGTGCCTGCATCCAAACCCTTCTCCAATACCACTCGAGAGATAGAGTCGGGATTCTCTAGCACAACCTTGTGCGAGATGGCCGAACCAATTGACGATACGATACCCTCGCCTACACGAGCCAATACAGTCTCCTCGCCAGCACCACCTACCAACTGCTTGATGTTGGCACGAACGGTCACACGCGCCTTGGCGATAAGCTGAATACCATCTTTTGCTACCGCAGCCACGGGAGGAGTATTGATAACCTTGGGGTTAACCGACATCTGAACCGCCTCAAACACATCACGGCCTGCAAGATCGATAGCTGTAGCCATCTTGAAGTCGAGGTTGATATTTGCCTTCTGTGCCGATACCAGGGCGTGAACAACATTTGTAACGTTACCACCGGCCAGGTAGTGCGCTTCCAACTCGTTGGCATCGAGCTTAAGGCCTGCCTTTGTACCCTCAATCATCGATGATACAATCACTGAAGGCGGCACTCTGCGCCAACGCATCAGAAAGAGTTGCAGTAGGTTGATTTTAACACCAGATACCAGTGCCGAGAACCATAAGCCTACCGGAATAAAATAGAATACAATCCATATGGCGATGAAGGTTAGCAGTGCAACCAATGCCACGATTCCGATTTGAATTTCGTTCAACATAGATGTATAGTTTTAAGATTCTTATTTTCAATTATGCTATTACTCATTCGTGGCGCTCTTGACTATGATGGTGAAGTTCTCAAAGCCGATAACCTCTATTGCCGTGCGCTGGTCGATATATGAGTCGAGCGACTTGGCCTCGTACTCCTTGCCTGCGATGTTGACCTTGCCCATAGGCGAGAGACGTGAGATAGCCATACCACGATCGCCTACCTTAACCTGCAGGGCGGGAGTCTCCATACTCTGCCCTTCGACCTTGTCGTTCAGCGCAAAACGTTGCCAGGTGCGTGCACGCAGTGAGATGAGGGTGGCGATGAGCGAGAGCGTTATCACGATGGCCAACACTACGCATCCGCCCACCATTCCGAAACGGGTGAAACCGAGGAAGATGGCTGCAGCATAGCCCACCAGTGAGAGTATAACACCAAGAGTCACTCCGGGCAGAAAAATCAATTCGGCCACCAGAAAGAATAGGCCCAATACTACAAGGAAAACAATCATTCCCATAATCTTGCGAAATTTATATCGTGTAACACTTCTCTTTTTTACTCCTCTTCGCTTTCGGCACGAATCTCCTTGACCTCGATAGTGAGCGTATCGTCGTACTTGGCAATAGCCTGTGCTACACGCTCGGCTGAGGCCTGGCTGGCGAACATACCCACCGAGAAACTATCCTCAGCAAGGCGTGAGAGTTGGCAATCAGCAGCCATTGTCTCAATCACGTTACGTACATCATCGTTCAAAGCACCACCGCTAATCATCAGTCTAAACGATACTGAGTCACCCAATGCCGAGATATTTGTCTTCTGGCCATCGCACCACTCAACAATTTGCGGATTGCGGAAGCCCTTCTTCTTCATCACCTCAACAGCCTTCTCGGCCTCGGCACGTGTGCGGAAACCACCAGCATAGTAGCTGAAACGACCATCCTCCAAAGCCTCTACGCTAAGTGGCGAAGCATTACGGAAGATTGATACAGCCTGCTTAACCTTGAATGTGCCGAGCAGGATACGATAGATGGTGCCATACTCGTAGATTACACACTCAGGGATGGGGTTTGACGAGTTGTAGGGGCTACGCTGTGAGAACTCGATAGCTTCATAGTTTACAAACGAACGGCGCTCGATGTCGATTGCTGGGATGCGATAGTCAATCTGGCGCACGGCACGCGAAGCGTTGTTCAGAGAATCGATGGCCGATGTGACGTTCAGCAGCTTGGCAACATAGGTCTCGTAGTTGAGTATCACGTGCTTCTGCAGTCGATAGTCAACTAGCGTCTCCGAGGCGCAGTTGTCGATGGCGGCGAGTTTCTCCTCGCGTGCCTCGCTAATCAGGCCTTCGGTCAGGTCGAGTACATCCTCGCGACCCTCCTTCTCGAAGAAGTATGAGTAAACGTAACTCTTCTGGTCGTAGATATCAGCCCACGTCTGAGCGAGTTTGCGCTCCAGTGCTATGTTCTCGTCCATAAGCGTAGCCATATCACCATAGATAGCCTCAGCCTCGGCTTCGGTGCGAGCCATTACGTACTTGTCGTACATCTGCTTAATCGAGTTGTGGTTGCTCACATAGGAGGTGGCATACTCGGCGGCCTCGCTCTCTTTTGAGTTGGCCTCCATCAGTATGGTATAGTCCTCGCTGTTGATACTCTTGCGGAAGTAGTCGTTTGTAAATATAGAGCCCGAGCTCTGCTCACTGGCCGAGCGAAGATTACCAATCGAGGCGAGCAAGAACTCCTGCTCAATGGCATTGATGCGGTCGACGAGTTTAATCATCTGCGAACGCATAGAATAAACGGCATTCTCGGTGTCGGTTAGTGTCACCAGCAATGAGTCTGAACGCAACTGTGCCAATGAATCACTCTGTTCGGCATTGCGGCTCAGGTTGCCTCGAATGTCGCGAATAACACCCATAAGTGAGTCGCTCTTCTGTCGTAGACGAACATCGCTACGAAGCAGGTCGATATATTCTTTATTATCTCCAAGTTCAGGTATTCGCACCGACACTTCCTGTGCAACGGCCGTAGTAAAACCCACAACCGACAGAAGAGCCGCCACGATGAGTTTGTGTCGTATCATCTCCACCAACGTATAAAGAAAAATTGTATTAATCCAAATATCTCAAGACGGCCAAAAAGCATCAGCGCCGTCAAATTAAATTTCATAATCGAGGGCATAAACGAGTAGTTGTCAAGCGTGCCCACCTCGCCAAAACCAGGGCCAACATTGCCTACACACGCCACCGCTGCCGAGAAGGCGGTTGTAAGGTCGGCGCCGAGCAGAGCATTGATAAACGAGCCTGCAAGAATTAGCATCATATATGCTACGATAAACACCATTACTCCGTTGAGCATATCCTTATCCTGTGGTACACCATCAACCTTGGTGCGGATAATGGCGTTGGGGTGTTGTTGCTGACGTAAACGGTTACGCAGCATCTTAACGGCCAATAACAAGCGGTCCATCTTCAAACCTCCCGATGTAGAGCCGGCGCAAGCGCAGACTATCGAGCAGAAGGTGAGCAGAAGTATAGCCACCGAGGTCCACGTGTTACAATCGGCCGTTGCAAAACCCGAAGTTGTGATGAACGATACGGTGTGAAACAGAGCCTTGCGCATCGACTCGAATATTGACGGATATACGTCGGCAATCCATAGGCTGCAACCAATGATCAACGTAGTAAAGCCAATTACACCGAAGTAGGTGCGGGTAATCTCAGAACGGAAAATGTTGTTGTTTTTGCGTGTAAGAGTGGCAAAAATAAGTCCGAAGTGGATACCTGCGATAGCCATAATCACCACCAGCACCATCTCAATGAGCGAAGAATCGAACCATCCTATACTGAGATTCTTGGTGCTAAAACCACACGTTCCGCAGGCCGACATAGCGTGGCACAAGGCGTCGAACCATGTCATACCGCATAGTTTGAGCACGAAAATAGATACGATGGTGAGTCCCACATAAACCGACAAAACGATACGAACGACAGTGGGAGTACGGTAAGAATTGAAATTATCCTTGGCAAGCGACGAGAGCTCAAAGTGCGAAAGCATCATCTTGCTCTTGCCGATTGAGGGCAAGATAACCAATGCAAACATCACGACTCCAATACCTCCAATCCAACTTGTGGCCATACGCCAGAACAACAGTCCGCGAGGCAGGGCCTCGATATCGTTTAGGATAGATGCTCCCGTAGTGGTAAAGCCCGATACGCTCTCAAACCACGCATTGATAAAGGTGAACTCGCCACCCCACATCAGGTAGGGGAACATTCCCACGATGCTAGCCACAATCCACGAGCCTACGACGATGCAATAGCCCTCTTTCTGAGAGATACGATCGGTGCGTGGAACGAAAATCAACGGGAAGCAACCCAAGAGTAGGGTAAGCAGTGACGACATCACAAGCGGCGTATAGGCCGAGTCGACATCGCTCGCATACGATATGCCGGCCGACATAAGCATAAATGCCGCCAAAACCAGCAGCACGATGCCTATATACCTTATGACAACGCTGTATCGCATACTCCCGAAATGCTTATTTTGTGGTAATCTTTGTGTTTGTTGTGATTGATTCAATCTTCTCGCTCAACTCGGCCAACTCGTCACGACACTCAGCCTTGATGCCGAATGGTATCTTGTAACGAATCCACGCACCGAGACTCTTATTCATCTCGATGATGGGCTTGATGGCATAAATCATAATGAAGTAGTAGAACATCAGCAGGATGACAATCATCACCACAAGCGAGATGAAAACAGGCGTGACGGCACGATAAGCATTGCGACTGAGTCGCTCGGCACGTGGCGTGAGCGAGTTCTGTGCATAGGTCATCACCTGTAGAATCTGGTTGCTGGCTGTGTTGTAAGTCGTCTGATACTCACCATTGTACCACTCGCTGCCGTTGAAGCTGAAGAATTGTCCCACCATACTATCGGCACGCAGACTATGTTCCACCGAACGGCTTCGACGCAACGTTGTGACCAACTCGTTGATGTGTAGGGCCGATTGAGTGAGCGAGTCGAAGAGCGGAGCAGCTGCTGCGGCACTCTCCTTGCGAGCGTTCTCGATGGCGGCCAGAAATGCCTCCGAGCGGGTGTTGCACGAGTCGGCATAAACAGTGTCACGCAACACGGCATAGCGTATTACGGCACGGTCGTTGGCTCGTATGGCATCGAGCATACCTTCCGATAGTTCGATGCTTTTGCGGTTGCTATTCAAGATGGCTTCGATGTCGATACTCATGTGGTTAAGCTCAAACAATGAGACCAAACCCGAGAAGAACAGAAGCACGATAATGCTTAAAAATCCAATAGTTACTCTTTTGCGAATACCTGTCATAACGGAATCACTTTGATTCTAAATTACGCAAATATAGCAATAATTATTTTATCCGAGCGACTTTTTCCTACGGAAAAACACTATTCGCTACAAAATCTCGGCCTCGATGTCGTGGTCGTCGCCTATCGAAGTGAGTTTTACGGGGCATATTGTGTTAATCAAATCGCGACGATAGGGGGCCTTCACGCGAATGTAGTTGCCCGTGTAACCATACATCCAGCCGCCACGCATCGTGCTCTCCCACAGCACTTCAGCCTCTTCGCCTACAGCTTTCGAGCAGAAGTCGTAGTGTAGCGTATCGCACAACTCCTCCAGTCGGGCTACGCGCTGAGTGGAGATATACGAAGGCACCTTGTTGGGCATATCGACGGCCGGCGTGCCGGGGCGCTCCGAGAAGGGGAAGATATGCAGGAAGGCGGGCTTGAGACGTGCAAGCAGGTCGTAGGTCTGCTGGAAATGCTCCTCCGTTTCGCCGGGAAAACCTGTGATTACGTCGATGCCGATAAAGGCGTCGGGCATAAGCGAACGAATCTTCTCGATGCGGTCGGCAAAGCGCGAAGATGTGTAGCGGCGACGCATCAGTGCGAGTATCTCGTCGGAGCCACTTTGGAGCGGAATATGGAAGTGATGTTGAAATTTAGGTGATGCGGCGCAAAACTCTATTATCTCGTCAGTTATGAGGTTTGGCTCGATGGACGAAATGCGGTAACGCTCGATACCCTCAACCTCGTTCAAAGCACGCAATAGGTCGATGAATTGTTCGCCCGTTGTGCGACCAAAATCGCCAGTGTTAATACCCGTGATTACAATCTCCTTGAGGCCCGTTGCAGCCACCTCTTTGGCCTCGGCTACAATGTCGGCAATGGGTATGTTGCGGCTCGAACCACGAGCATAGTGAATAGTGCAGTAGGCGCACTTGTAATCGCATCCGTCCTGCACCTTGAGGAACGAACGTGAACGGTCGCCCGATGAGAAGGCTGCAAAGAAACGGGTTATATCCTCGCAGTCGCAACTATAGACCTCGGCCTGACCTCGCTGGCCAAGTTCGACAACTCGTTTATATAAATCGCCTTTGTCGTTGTTACCCAATACGATATCTACACCATCGATAGCTGCAATTTCGTGCGATTTGAGCTGTGCATAACAGCCCGTAACGGCGATAATAGCCTGCGGATTACGGCGGTGAAGTTTGCGGATTATATTACGACATTTCTTGTCGGCGTGCTCGGTTACAGAGCAACTGTTGATGACACAAATATCTGCTTCGTCGTTGGCTCCGACACGCTCAAATCCGCCCTCCTCGAACTGGCGGGCGATGGTGGAACTCTCCGAAAAATTGAGCTTGCAACCCAATGTGTGAAAACTAACTCGACGCTTCATAAATCGAAAAAATATGCTATTTTGCATCGCGAAGTTACTAAAACTTGTCGGAATCGGAAAAAAGTTTTGACGCAATCCGATAATTATTGTATTTTCGTGCGCGTTTTTAATAGTTAAGATGGAGTTCCTTTACGACATATTCGAGTATCGCTACCTGGCCAATGCCCTTTTTGCCGCCCTTTTTGCCGGCATAGTTTGTGGCATTGTAGGCACCTATATCGTTGCACGACGTATGGTGTTTCTGTGTGGCGGTATCACTCACGCCTCGTTCGGAGGTCTTGGCATAGCACTGTGGGCGAGCATAAATCCCATCTTGGGTGCTATGGCTTTTGCTGTGGCCTCGGCTATGGGTATTGAGTGGGCCAGCGACAAGGGTAAGATTCGCGAGGACTCGGCCATTGGTATCATCTGGTCGATAGGTATGGCTGTCGGAGCGCTCTTTATGAGCCTTACGCCGGGCTATACGTCGGGCGATTTGGCAAGTTATATGTTCGGTAGCATTGTGACCGTCACCACAACCGATGTGATTGTGTTGGGCTGCTTTACGTTGCTCTGTGTTGTCGGATGTGCTCTGTGGTGGAGGCCAATTATGTATCTGGCATTCGACCGCGACTTTGCCGCAAGTCAGGGTATCGCAACGCACGTGGTGTCGTATCTGTTGACAGCCGTTGTGGCGGTGACCATTGTCCTGGCAATACGCATTATGGGTATCGTGTTGCTGCTCTCGCTCTTCACAATTCCTGCCGTTACGGCCAATATGCTAACCAAATCGTATGCCCGAATAACTCTGTGGGCGGCCGTAATTGCCACACTTGGAGCCGTTGCCGGACTTGTGGTTAGTTATTATTTGGAGGTTCCGCCCGGAACGTGCATAATATTTATCCTTGCGATGGTGCTTATTACGGTAAAATTAGTATCTTTGCCCAATATATATAAGTAAAGCCGCATTTGAGGGCAATCACTCTTCTTTGTCGAAGATGCTGCGCTCGGCGTGCGGAGTAATAAAATAGGCTAGTTTTGAGTACAGATAAGAGCATAGATATGGATTCGTTGGCAACTCCACAGAGTGAGGTTGCTCCGTATAAGTATTGCCTTAACTGTGGTGCCGAGCTGGTGGGCGGTTATTGCCACCAGTGCGGTCAGCACGCGTCGGATCCCGTGCCCAAGATTAGCGGATTTTTCACAGAGTATTTGAGTAATGCCTTTTTCTGGGATGCTCTCTTCTTGCCTACATTGTGGAAGCTTATCAGACGTCCGGGTTTTCTTACTCGAGAGTTTATGTCGGGCAAGTTTATCGCCTACGAACATCCGCTCAAGCTCAATATGGGCTTTATGTTCGTGTTCTTGTCGATATTTGTCATCTTTACCGATGTCGACGAACTGCGTAATAAATACTCAACACTGATTCATCACGAGGATGTTACGGCTTATATCGTTGCCGCTGCGTTATACGAAAATGAGAGTTATGCCGAGCGAATGACTCTTAGCGAACGCGATACTGTGCTGGTGAACATACCGTTGAGTGTGGCGGACGAGTTTCCGCTGATGGTTAACCCCGTTGGTGTGAAGCCCGATTTCGAGGAGGATGAAGCACACATCTATATGGCCTCGATACCCACGGTATTGATCGAAGATGGTTATCTGATTGGCGACGACCATACGGGATATGCTTTTCCCGATGAGGCTGAGGGCATTACTGAAGCAACCGAGGATATGATGATTATCAGGGGTGTGTGGGATAATCTTGCAGATCTGTTCTCAACCTATTTCCCGATTATCATCTTACTGACGGTGCCACTGCTGGCTATGGCGGTGGGTATTATTCATCGCAAATATAGACTGCCCAAGGTGAGTTTTTTAATCTTCTCGCTCCACTATGTGGCATTTTTGGAGTTGCTGATGTTGGTCTTGTATCTGCTCTATGTGGCCTTCCATCCTTCGATGACAGTTCTGGAGTGGATGATGATTATAATAGCAAATATCTACCTTATCCTGGCCGTGAGAGAGGTCTACGGCAGTAAGAATTGGTTTAGAAATATAGTCAAGGCATTTATGATTAATACGGTCTATATGTGCATTATGCTGGGCTTGTTGTTTGGCATATTCATTATTTCGTGCATAATAGTCGCCCTCAATGCCGAGACGTTAACTACAATGAGCTAATGCGTCTTAAAACAATACATAAACTTGTCCTGAAGTCTTATCTGGGACCATTGGTGCTTACCTTCTTCATTATTACCTTCGTGTTGATGATGAACTTTCTGTGGCGTTATATCGACGAGCTCACAGGTAAGGGTTTGGGCCTTGGTGTGATTATCGAGTTGTTGGTATATGCTACCATCAACCTTATCCCGCTTGGTTTGCCGCTTGCTATGTTGCTAGCAGGAATTATGACTATGGGTAACCTGGGTGAGAACTTCGAGCTGCAGGCTATGAAGTCGGCCGGTGTGTCGCTGATGCGAATCCTGAAGCCGCTGATTTGGGTTACGGTGCTGATGTCAATCGGAAGTTTCTTTCTGATTAATAACCTTGTACCGTATGCCAATAAGAAGATGACCAGCATATTGATTGATATACGTCGTCAGAAACAGGTGCTGGAGTTGAAGGATGGACTCTTCTTCAATGGTATCGACGATATGAGTATCCGTGTCGAGCATCAGAACCCCGAAACGGGCGAGCTGGACAATGTGCTTATCTATGATAATCGCTCTACGTCGGGTAATATGACAACTACCGTAGCCGAGAGAGGATACATACGTCTGTCGGAGGATAAACGCTACTTGCTCGTAACGCTCTATAATGGTGACAACTACCAGCATACACGCAACAACCAGTGGTACACTGACAACTCTCTGCGTCACGATAATTTCGAGGTGCAGGATATCTCGATTCCCATGGAGGGCTTCGACTTCCAACGTACCGATAACAACGAGATGCTCAACGGCTCGCAGACCAAGAATATAGTCGAGTTGCAGCAGTCTATCGACTCGCTCAGCCAAGTGGTAAATACCTCAACATCGCAATCTTACGAGCCTCTGCTGCGTGATAATATCTTCAGTAAGGATACCCAGGTTACGCAGTTGCCCGACTCGTTGAAGATTGATAAGAGCGGATTCATTGATGTGTCATTGCTCGATACGATAGCCAACCTGCCGTTGCGCGGTCGTAATGAGGTATGGAACATTGCTCACGCGGCGGCCGTAGAGTCGCGTAACTCGTTCTCGTTTGATGAGACGATGACCAAGGATGCCCTCACACAACTATACAAGAGCAAGAATGACTGGCATCGCAAGCTCTCGCTCCCCATATCGGTTATTATTTTCTTCTTGATTGGCGCACCTTTGGGTGCTATTATTCGCAAGGGAGGTTTGGGTACACCGATTGTTATTTCGGTATTCTTCTTTGTGGTCTACTATATCATTACCCTTACGGGCGAGAAGGCCTCGGTTGAGGGTCAGTGGAGTGCCGTTATGGGTATGTGGATATCCACCATTGTGCTATCGCCCATAGCTGTATATCTGCTCATTAAGGCCACCAACGACTCATCGTTGCTCGACACCGAGTGGTATTGGGCCAAGTATCAGAAGTTGCGTGAGAAGATAGCTCCCATTATTATCCCCGTATGCAATCGCATAACATCGTCGGCCGTATGGAAGTGGATGAGTAGTATGATGAGCCGTATACGAGTGAAGCGAACAAAGAAAAATGTAGCGTAATGAACGGAAAAGATTTAAGAATAGTATTTATGGGTACGCCCGAGTTTGCCGTGGCCTCGCTTCGCAGGCTGGTAGAGGAGGGGTACAACATTGTAGCTGTAGTAACCACACCCGACAAGCCTGCTGGTCGTGGTCAGAAGTTGCACGAGAGCGATGTGAAGGTGGCTGCTCGTGAGTTGGGTCTGCCTATTCTGCAGCCCGAGCGCTTGCGTGACGAGGCCTTTGTGGCGGCTATGCGTGAACTTCAGCCCGATTTGGGCATTGTCATTGCCTTCCGTATGTTGCCTGAGGTTATCTGGTCGATGCCTAAGCTGGGTACGTTCAACCTGCACGCCTCGCTGCTACCCGAGTATCGTGGCGCTGCGCCCATTAACTGGGCGGTCATCAATGGCGAGAAGCAGACGGGTGTAACAACTTTCCTGCTCAACCACGAGATTGATAAGGGTGCTATCGTGGGCCAGTTGAGTGAGCCTATCGGTGAGGATGACACCGTGGGTACGATGTACGATAAGCTTATGAATCTGGGTTGTGGTCTGGTGGTTGATACCGTTGAGCGTATTGCTGCAGGTGACTACACTGCAGTGGAGCAGATGCACATTGATGAGTCTACCCTGAAGCCTGCTCCCAAGATTTTTAAGGATGATTGCCGTATCGACTGGTCGTGGGAGGGCGAACGCATAGTGAACTTTGTGCGTGGTCTGTCGCCATATCCTGCGGCGTGGACACCTATGTATATAAATGGCGAGGAGCGTGGCTCAGCAAAGGTTTTCCGTGTCACATTCTCAGCTTCACAGCACTCCGAGAGTGTGGGAGCAATCAAGGCCGATGGCAAGCGTATGATGGTCGCTTGTGCCGACGGTTGGGTGGAGATCCACGAGTTGCAGGTGGCTGGCAAGCGCCGTATGGCTACACGTGATTTGTTGCTCGGTTTCCGCGATATTGAGGATTATACCTGCCAGATGTAAAAGCTGGTCGTTTTATAGATAAATAAAAAGGGTGTCTGTTGAGGACACCCTTTTTATTGTTTGTATGAAAATTGATTACATACGCTCGGGAACATCGATACCCAGCAACTTCATAGCCTTGCTGATGGTGCGAGCCACAACCGACGCCAACTGCAGACGCATACGACGCTTCTCGGCATCCTCCTCGCGAAGGATTGAGTGGTCGTGATAGTAGCCGTTGAAGGTCTTTGCCAAGTCGTAGGCATAGGCTGCAATGATCGATGGTGCAAAGTTCTCACCTGCCGATGCAATAACTGCGGGGAAGTCGCAGAGTGATTTGATAAGCTCAGCCTCCTCGGCAATAAGCTCAGTGTTGTTGTGCGATGAGTAATCGATGCCCTGCTCCTCGGCCTTACGCAATACTGAGCAGATGCGGGCGTGAGTATACTGAATGAAAGGACCAGTATTACCATTGAAGTCGATAGACTCCTTGGGGTCAAACAACATAGTCTTCTTGGGGTCAACCTTGAGGATAAAATACTTGAGCGCGCCAAGGCCTACCATAGTGCATATAGCGTTAGCCTCCTCCTCCGAGCAGCCATCCAGCTTACCCAACTCAGAAGACATATCGCGTGCAGTCTCGACCATATTGGCAATCAAGTCGTCGGCATCAACAACAGTACCCTCGCGCGACTTCATCTTACCCTCGGGAAGCTCCACCATACCATAAGAGAGATGGTAGATATTGTCGCTCCAGTCGTAGCCGAGCTTCTTCAGCACGAGCTTCAATACCTGGAAGTGGTAGTTCTGCTCGTTACCTACAACATAAATCATATCGTCGAGCTTGTTCTCCTCGAAACGGCTCAATGCAGTACCCAGGTCCTGAGTCATATATACCGATGTGCCATCGCCACGAAGCAGTAGCTTGTGATCAAGGCCGTCGCCCTCGAGGTTAATCCACACCGAACCATCCTCCTTGCGATAGAATACGCCTTTGTCCAGGCCATCCTGCACCAAGCTCTTACCCAAAAGATAGGTCTGTGACTCGTAATATACCTTGTCGAAATCAACACCCAACGCCTTGTAGGTCACGTCGAAACCGTCGTATACCCAGCCGTTCATTGTCTGCCACAACTCATATACCTCGGGATCCTTAGCCTCCCACTTACGCAACATCTCCTGCGCCTGAAGGATGATGGGGGCACTCTTCTTAGCCTCGTCCTCCGACATACCACCCTCGACGATCTCCTTGATCTGAGCTTTGTAGTGCTTGTCGAACTCTACATAGTATTTACCTACCAGGTGGTCGCCCTTCATACCCGATGATGCGGGGGTCTCGCCACCGCCATAGAGCTGCCAAGCGAGCATCGACTTACAGATGTGGATACCACGGTCGTTAACGAGGTTTACCTTGATAACGTTGTGGCCGTTGGCCTTCAAAATCTGCGCTACAGAGTAGCCAAGAAGGTTATTGCGGATGTGACCCAAGTGAAGGGGTTTGTTGGTGTTGGGTGATGAGTACTCAATCATCACCGTGCGACCCGAAGGTGCAGCGGTGCCAAACTCCTCGTTTGCAGCCACCTCGCCAAAACGCTCCATCCAAAACGAAGGTGCGATAGAGAGGTTGAGAAAACCCTTAATCACATTGAATGCACTAATCTGGGGATTGTTGGCTACAACGTGCTCTCCAATCTCTGTTGCGGTAGCCTCGGGAGCCTTGCGGCTCATCTTGAGTAGAGGGAAAGTCACCAAAGTGTAGTCACCCTCGAACTCCTTGCGAGTCTTCTGAATCTGTATTTGGGCAGGGTTAACCGCACCGTACAAAGCCTCGATAGATGAGGCTACGATTTGCGAAATAAAGGTTTCGGTATTCATATATTTTTGTTTAATTTTTATTCATTGCGATTTCGTGCCACAAAATTAGTATTTTTTCGCGTAAATCGCCACTCTGATGGCCAGAGAATCGTTGTTTGTAGTGATGATTAGGTGCAAATTAGTAGTAAAATGCACAAAATGGAGTGTTTTTATTCAAAATTTGATATTTAGTGGTCATAAATTGGAGATAATATCGTAATGTTGATGATATTATTTATAACTTTGTCGGCACAAAAAGACCAATTTATCGGCCGTAATGGCTCGATGCCAAGTGTTGAAACACTCTGATAAACACTATTTATAACTATGAAACGTATTGTTCTATTCGTTGCAATGTGTGCTTTGGGCTTCTCTTGCTCACAGTCTCAAACGTTGCAGGATCGCTTGACCGTTAACGACGAGCAGATCAACGAGATCATCGCACAGATGACTCTCGAGGAGAAGGTAGAGATGATGCACAGTAAGACAATTATGTCGTCTGAGGGTGTGCCTCGTCTTGGTATTCAAGACATTAAGTATGCCGATGGTCCCTTCGGTGTACGCGAGGAGGTGGCCGATGGCTTCCGCCCCAAGGGTTGGTCGCTTGACTCGGCTACTTACTTCCCCACAGGTTCGGCTTTGGCCGCTACTTGGTCGCCCGAGTTGGCTTACGACTATGGTAATGGTATCGGTGTTGAGGCCCGCTTGCGTGGTAAGGATATTATGTTGGGCCCTGCTATCAACATTCAGCGTCTGCCCGTAGGTGGCCGTACTTACGAGTACTTCTCGGAGGATCCCATCCTCGCTGCAGCACTCGCTGTGCAGTACACATTGGGTATGCAGGATGCTGGTACAGCAGCTTGCGTTAAGCACTATGCATTGAACAACCAGGAGACTAACCGTGGTACAGTTAACGTAATCGTTGACGAGCGTACTATGCGTGAGATTTACCTTAAGCCTTTCGAGGATGCTGTTGTTAAGGGTGGTGCTATGTCAGTGATGCCCGCTTATAACAAGGTTAATGGCTACTACGGTACCGAGAACTTCGTACTCAACAACGAGATTTTGCGTGGTGACTGGGGCTTCAAGGGTATGACCGTATCGGATTGGGGTGGTACTCACAGCACTATGGGTGCAGCTCTGGGTGGTTTGAACGTACAGATGACCGGTGATAACTATTTGGGTCAACCTCTTATCGACTCTATCCGTGCAGGCCGTCTGTCAGAGGAGATCGTAAACGACCGTGTTCGTGAGATCCTTCGTCTGCGTTTCGCTATTGAGCCTATCCCTGAGGATGTAGCCAACACCGTTCAGACCTCACAGCCCGCAAGCCGTCAGACTGCTTATAACGTAGCATCTAAGTCTGTTGTATTGCTCAAGAATGAGGGTGGTGTATTGCCTTTGAAGAGCGATAAGGTAAAGAAGATTGCCGTTATCGGTCGCAATGCCGTTGCTACAACCGCTGCAGGTGGTATGGGTGCCGGAGTGAAGACTCCCTACGAGATTACTCCGTTGCAGGGCTTGCAGAACCGTTCAAACAACAACTTCGAGATTACTTACACGCCCGCATACAAGAACTTCCTTGGTATGTTTGCCCGCATGATGCGTGATGCCGATCCCAAGGAGTTTGCCATGGCTATTGACGAGGCTCCCGATGCAACACTGCTGGCTGATGCCGTTGCTGCTGCCAAGGATGCTGATGTTGTTCTCTTCTTCTGCGGAACGAACAAGTATATCGAGACCGAGGGTAGCGACCGTAAGGATATCAAGCTTCCTTTGGGTCAGGAGCAGATCGTAGAGGCTTTGGCTGCGGTTAATCCCAACATCGTGAGCGTAATCATCTCTGGTGGTCCTTGCGATTTGCAGGTATTGGAGAAGTACTCAAAGGCTATCGTTCAGGGCTGGTGGAACGGTCTGGAGGGTGGTCACGCTTTGGCTGACATTCTCTACGGTAACATCGCTCCTTCTGGTAAGTTGCCCTTCACATTCCCCGTTAAGTTGGAGGATTCGCCCGCATATGCTATGGGTAACTTCCCGCAGAAGGTTGAGGGTACTGACGTATTTGCAGCTGCTCACCGTGACGATATCACTGGTGGCGAGCGTCGCCGTATGCAGCGTCCCGCTCCCGATGCACACTATACTGAGGGCCAGTATGTAGGCTATCGTTGGTTCGACACCAAGCAGGTGCCCGTGATGTACGCTTTCGGTCACGGTTTGTCATATGTTGATTTCGAGTACTCTGACTTGCAGGCCAATAAGGCTAAGTATCGTGCTAACGACGTGATTAAGCTTACGTTCAACCTTACAAACAACGGCACGATGGCAGCTGACGAGGTGGCACAGGTATATGTTAAGCGTCTGGATGCAAAGGTTGAGTGGCCCGTGAAGGAGCTCAAGGCTTTCCAGCGTGTAAACGTTGCTGCTGGTCAGACTCAGCAGGTTACGGTTGAGATTCCCGTTGAGAGCCTTCGCTACTGGGATGTGGATGCCGACACCTGGATGTTGGAGAATGGCAATATCGAGATCATGGTGGGTGGCTCATCAGACGATATTCGCCTTTCAACTCAGGTTGCAATCTAATAGCTGATTACACCTAATAAATAAAGTGCTCGCCGAACTTGGTTTGGCGGGCATTTTTTTTTAATTTTGCGCAGAAAATCAATCCTTGTGGTGGGCAACTCAAATTGTTGTCGGTCATGGGAGAAGCGTTACAAGAGTAGATTAGTATGAAGATTGGAGATATAGATTTGGGCTCGCAGCCGTTGTTCCTGGCACCTATGGAGGATGTTACTGACCCTTCGTTCCGTTATATGTGCAAACGTTTCGGTGCGGATGTGGTGACAACTGAGTTTATTTCATCGGACGGACTTATTCGCGATGCCTGGAAGTCGCGTGCAAAACTCAATATCGACGAGGCCGAGCGTCCCGTCGGTATCCAGATCTATGGCCACCTGATTGATCCTATGGTCGAGGCAGCACGTATAGCTGAGACTGCACGCCCCGACTTTATCGATATCAACTTCGGTTGTCCTGTAAAAAAGATTGCTGGCCGTGGTGCTGGCTCGGGAATAATGCGCGATGTGCCGCTTATGATTGAGATGACACGCCGTATTGTGGAGGCTGTCGAGACTCCCGTGACAGTTAAGACGCGCCTTGGTTGGGACGAGGATTCGAAGAACATTATGGATATTGCACTCCGCTTGCAAGATACAGGTATCAAGGCACTTACCATTCACGGTCGCACACGCTCACAGATGTATCGTGGCGAGGCTGACTGGACTCTGATCGGCGAGGTTAAGAATCATCCATCGATCGAGATGCCTATCATCGGCAATGGCGATGTGGATTCGGGACCTAAAGCTAAGCAGATGTTTGATACCTATGGTGTCGATGGAGTGATGATTGGTCGTGCGACGTATGGTCGTCCGTGGATATTCAAGGAAGTGAAGCACTTTATGGCTACGGGTGAGGTGATGCCCCAGCCCTCGGTTGTGGAGCGTGTGGCAATTGCCAAGGAGCATCTTGCCAAGTCAATAGAGATTAAGGGTGATAGGGTAGGTATCTTGGAGATGCGCCGCCATCTGTCCAACTACTTTAAGGGTTTGCCCGATTTTAAGCAAACGCGACTGAAGTTGGTTACGCTTTACGATGTTGATGAGATTTGCGCTACGCTGGATTATGTTGCCGAGCGTTGGGGTGATTATGATATGAGTGGAGCGGTGCCACCATCACTCTCTCACGAGATTTAGAGAAGAAAATTGCCTGACAAGGCTGCTTTGTCGTTAGGCTCGCACATATAAACATAAAAATAGGCTATCCTGCGGGGATAGCCTATTTTGTTTTGTCGGAAGGTGATTACTTTACCTCGTTTACTGAGCTCAACTCCTCAAACAATGAGCCGAACGATGAAATCATATCGCGACGAAGAGCAGCATAGTACTTCTTCACGAGCGATGCGTTGCGAGGCTCAGTGGGGTGGTTAGCCTTGATGTAGAGTGCGTTACGCAATGCTACGGCATTCTCCATAATACCTACAACAGCCTCCTCCTTCGAGGGCTGGAAATATATTGCCATCTCGCAATCGAATACGAACTCCTCCAAACGATAGTCGATCTCCTTCTTCAGGTTTCTCAAATTTGCCATAATAAGTCGTTTTTAGTTATAATTTATACAAAGGTATAAAAAACAAACGACATTTGCAAATGTTTCTCAATGAGGCTTTGTGCTTTAGTATATAGCATATGGATCGCTCATATCTACCACAATGCCAATGGTCTCGTCGTCGACAAAACCCGCGCAACAGCACTGTTGTTTGGTTGCTCTCGTGGCTGGTTTGGGCTTCTCAATAAGGGTGCGTACCTCAACTATAGTGTCGACATTGTAATATATCGTCATATCTACACGGCGCATTGTCGGTAGAATCTCTGTGCGGAATGTGCGCCACACCTCGGGCATAGCCTTTAGATCTTGCTCCTTGCTATTTTCCGAAGAGGCTGAGTTAAGAATTGCCAGAACTTTAGCTTTCTCCTCTATCGAAGAGTTGTTGACGGCTTGGTCGCAGGCACTCCACGGCTCGGCGTCGGCCTTAACCTGAATGTCGTACGAAGAACTCAATCCGTAGCGGGATTCGAGCAGAGTGCGAAACTCCTGCGCTCGGCTCATAGCCAAAGCTTCGTTGCTTGCAGCATTACCGTCAGGCGAGGCGTAGCCGATAATGTCTATTTTGCTGATACGCATAGAGTTGTCGCCCTTAATTTTAGCCATCAACTCATCCAATTCGACCAGCTCAGCCACATTGCCTACCGTTAGCTTGGGGAGTTGAGAGGCGGCAATGCTGTAGGTGAGATTGTAGGCCGCCTCATCCGAAGAGTTGCTAATCATATAACGTCTAACGAGATAGTTGCCCTCGACACTCTCCGAGAGTAGTGTGCTATCCTTCGGTATATCCTGCTCTTGTCCGCGGGCATCGGTTGCCAATACGAAGGCAAGAAACATAATCAGTGGTGCGTAGAATTTTTTCATATCTATTAATTTTAGTTGACACTTTTTTTCAAGCAACAACCGCACCAAAGATATTTTGTTATACAACTTCAAAAAAGAAGAGGATGCCAACCATTTGGTTAGCACCCTCGCTATCATTATCTATATGGAGTATTACTCCAACCACAAGTTACGGAACTCGATGGGACCGCCCTCGCTCTGGAGTGCGATGTAACCCTCGGTAGCAGTGGTGGTGCACTCGTTGAGCAACTGACCGTTGATGTAAACGGTAATCTTGCCACCCTTGCAAATTACTGTAGCCTCGTTCCACTCGCCCTCAGCCTTCTCTGCATCGGCTGAACGATCCTTTACGGGGAACTCGCCTACGCACTCGATCTCAGAGATCTTCGAGCCACCTAACATTACAAAGTCACCAGCCTTGCCTGCACACAACTGAACCTCGATAGAGTTAGGCCATACCTTGTCGCCATCCTGTACGCGGTGGAAGAATCCGCTGTTGGTACCCTTACCAACCCAGCGCCACTCCATATGCATTGTGTAGTCGCCATACTTCTTGTCAGTACGCATATAGCCGAAGGGCTGACCTACGATGTGAATATTACCATCCTTAACACCATATACCTCCGATGCGGGAACACCGCTTGTCTCATCTACAACACATACCCAACCAGTGAGGTCCTTGCCGTTGAACAACTCAGTTCGTGAGCTGCACGAACACATCAGCGCCACCATTGCCAGCGCAACAAACATAAATTTAGTTTTCATTTAGCTATAATTTATTCGTTAAACAATTCCTAAAAACAAAAATAGGGATTTATTCTTTAATGAGCAACTACTTTTGACCTCTTTTTCGTATATTTGCGATAAATTAGGAGCATTGCATAAATTTTAATAACATAATTATAATGAAGAGACTTTTTGCATTGATGCTTGCACTAGTGATTTGCAATGCATCGTGGGCATTTGTTCGCGAGACTATCTCGGTCGAGAGTAAGGCTATGAACAAGCAGGTGCCCGTAACAGTTATTTTGCCCAATGCCTACTACTCGTTGGAGAATATGCCAGTGGTGTATCTGTTGCACGGTCACGGCGACAACCACTCGGCGTGGGATGTGAAGGGTAACGCAGGTTTGTTAGCCGATCAGTACAACGTGATTTTAGTTATGCCAGACGGTGGTACCAATAGCTGGTATTGGGATAGTCCTGTAGATCCTACTTACAAGTATGAAACTTTTGTGTCGAAAGAGCTCGTTGAGTACATCGACTCACACTATAAGACACGTGCCGACCGTACTGCTCGTGCCATCACAGGTCTTTCGATGGGTGGTCACGGTGGCTTATGGCTCGGTATTCGTCATCAGGATACCTACGGTGCAGCGGGTTCTACATCGGGTGGTGTGGATATTCGCCCCTTCCCCAAGAATTGGGGTATGTCATTGCGTCTGGGTACCATTGAGGAGAATCCTAAGAATTGGGATAACTACACTGTAATCAATCTCGTCGATCAGCTCAAACCCGATGCTATGAAGCTCATTATCGACTGTGGTACGGAGGATTTCTTCTATGAGGTCAACTGTGCATTGCACGAGAAGCTTGCTGCGGCAAAGATCCCGCACGACTTCTACACACGTCCTGGTGTGCATAATTGGGACTATTGGCGCAACTCGATTAAATATCAGATTTTGTTCTTCAGCAACTATTTCAAATCGGCAGAGGTTGCCAAATAAATCTTAAATAAATATGAGAAAGTTTTTATTATTAGTGGCTCTGGTAGCCATATCGGTAGGCCCGGTGCGTGCCGATGAGCGTGAGGATGTACGCCAGCGTAACCGCTTGGCTTTAGCGGAGCGTTTTACCGCAGGCAAATTGGAGAATATGCTCTTCTCGACTACGGTCGATCCTCATTGGTTTAAGTCAGGTGAGAAGTTCTGGTATAGCTATAAAACCGGCGAGGGTACTCGTTGGTATGTGGTAGACCCTGTAGCTCGCAAGCGTGAGCCTCTGTTCGACCACGACAAGTTGGCTGCACAGCTCACCGAGATTATGCACGATCCCTTCATCGCAGCACAGTTGCCTATCCTGAATTTGGAGGTTGACGAGGATGGTGCTACCTTCACTTTTGAGGTGCGCTCGTCGCAGGATGCAAAGCCTAAGCCCCTTTCGAAGGAGGATTCGTTGGCTGGTAAGAAGCCCAAGAAGGTGAGCGGTAAGGAGATTTTTTACTTCTCATACAACTATAAGACTAAGACCTTGACTCATCTTAAGGACAAGGAGAAAGAGACCAAGCAGCTTTCGTGGGCATCGGTTTCTCCCGATGGCAAGACAGTCGTTTATGCCAAGGATTTGAATCTCTGGCGTATGTCACGTGAGGATTATGAGAAACTTAAGAAGGACGAAAAGGACTCAACCATTACTGAGATTCAGATTACAACTGATGGTGTGAAGGATTTCGGTTATGGTCAGCCTTACTATATGCTCAACACTGACACCTTGCTCAACGGCAAACGTCGTAGTGCCTATGGTGTGTGGTCGCCCGACTCACGTTACTTTGCAACCATCGTAACCGATGAGCGCAACGTGAAGGATTTGTGGGTTATAAATGCTTTGGCTGAGCCTCGTCCCACATTGGAGACATATAAGTATCAGATGCCTGGCGAG
>JAZQSN010000107.1:0-8664 GCA_045630065.1 Alistipes sp. | reverse complement strand
GCTGCGGGATCGGGACGGTCCAAAGCCAAGTGGAACTTGAAGTTGGGGAACTCCTTCTCGATAGCAGCGAAATCCTCCAAATAGAATGCCTCCTTGAGTGAACGAGCACCATACCAGAAGGTAACAGGGCGCTTGGTCTTCTCGGTCTTGAACAGGTGCATCAAGTGGCTACGCATAGGAGCCATACCAGCACCACCACCGATAAATACCAACTCCTGAGTGTCGGGCAAGTTATCGGGCAAGAAGAACTCACCGTAAGGACCTGAGATAGTAATCTTATCTCCGGGCTTGAGTGAGTAGATGTATGAAGAACATACACCAGGATTTACCTTCATAAAGCCACCTGTTGCACGATCAAAGGGAGGTGTAGCGATACGAACGTTCAACTTGATAACGTTACCCTCTGCAGGATAAGTTGCGCAAGAGTATGCGCGCACCTGAGGCTCGGGGTTAACCATCTGCAAGTCGAATACGTGCATCTTCTCCCAATCCTCGCGGTACTCGGGGTCAACGTCGATATCCTTATAGTTTACAGTAATTGCAGGCACATCGATCTGGATGTAACCACCACTGCGGAAGTTCAGATCCTCGCCCTCGGGCAACTTAACCACAAACTCCTTAATGAATGTCGCAACGTTATTATTAGATACAACCTCGCACTCCCACTTCTTAATAGAAAGAACTGATGCGGGAACTGAGATCTTCATATTCTCCTTAACCTTTACCTGGCAACCCAAACGCCACTTCTGCTGAATCTGCTTGCGGTTGAAGAAGCCGGTCTCAGTGGGCAGGATCTCGCCACCGCCCTCCAATACCTGACACTTGCACTGACCACAAGCACCCTTACCACCACAAGCCGTAGGCAAGAAGCTGCCCTGCGCGGTGAGAGTGTTGGGAAGTGTAGAACCGCCGGCAACGGTCAAGACCTTATTACCGTCGTTAATATCGATAGTAACATCACCTGATGATGTCAGCTTAGCCTTTGCAAAGAGAAGCAGTGCCACCAACAAGAGTGTCACCACAAGAAAGGCAACTATCGCAACTACAATTGTTAAAATATCCATTTCTTATCTCTTATTAAAGGTTTACAACTGAATACCTGAGAAGATCATGAAGGCGATACCCATCAGACCAGTGATGATAAATGCGATACCGGGACCCTTCAAGCCTGCGGGGATGTGAGAGTACTGCAAACGCTCGCGGATAGCAGCCATCATAACGATAGCGAGTGCCCAACCCAAACCTGAGCCCAAACCGTAAACTACACTCTGACCGAGGTTAGCAATCTCGCCTGATACTACCTTCTGCTGCATGAACAGCGAACCACCCATGATGGCGCAGTTTACTGCGATCAAAGGAAGGAAGATACCGAGCTGGTTGTAGAGCGAAGGAGAGAACTTCTCAACGACCATCTCCACCAACTGTACGAATGATGCAATAACGGCGATGAAGACGATGAAGGTCAAAAAGCTCAGATCAACACCCTCTACCAAGGCGTTGGGAGCCAACACATACTCGTTCAAAAGGTAGTTCAAGGGTATTGTCATAGTCTGAACGAATACTACAGCAGCACCCAAACCCATAGCAGTCTTTACGCTCTTCGACACGGCAATGTAAGAACACATACCGAAGAAGAAGGCGAATACCATGTTGTCGATAAAAATCGAACGTACAAAAAGATTTAATGTTTCCATATTCTACCTCCTATTTTTCCTGCAAATCCTTGTTAAACGAGCGGTGAATCCAGATGATTACACCTACAATAATAAGAGCCATGGGCGGGAAGAGCATAATACCTACGTTAGAGTAGAAACCGCCATTGGCGATGTACCAGCTCTCGGGGATGATACGAATATCGAACAAGGTACCTGAGCCAAACAACTCACGGAAGAATGCCACGATCAAAAGGATAGCAGCATAACCCAAACCATTGCCGATACCATCGAGGAATGAATCCAAAGGCTTGTTACCCAAAGCGTAAGCCTCCACACGACCCATGATGATACAGTTGGTGATGATCAAACCTACATATACTGACAGCTGCTTCGACACGTCGTAAACAAATGCCTTGAGGACCTGATCCACAATAATTACCAATGCAGCGATAACAACCAACTGAACGATGATACGGATGCGTGAGGGGATACCATTACGCAATAGTGACATCACCAGGTTAGCGAACGCTGTAACGACCATAACAGAGAGACCCATAACAAATGCAGGCTCCATCTTTACGGTCACCGCCAAAGCCGAACAAATACCCAAGATCTGAACGATAATAGGGTTGTTTGCACTCAGCGGTCCAGTTAAGTTTTTCAAATTCATAGTTCCGCTTGTTTTTATTTGTTAGACTTATTAGCATTCAAATATGGAAGGTAATCCTCCAGACATGTCTTGAGCATTGCATTCACACCGTCGCAGGTCTTCGTACCACCTGAGATAGCATCTACCTCGTGGTTGTTGGTTGCACCACCCTTGCGCATTGATACAGATACCAGCTCTGTACCCTCAAAGATGGTCTTACCTACGAATGACGACTGCACCTTATCGGTTGTAATCTCAGCACCCAGACCGGGAGTCTCGCCCGAGTGGTCCATTACGATACCCTTAATGGTATTCATATCAGACTCCAGAGCGATGTAGCCCCAGATGGGACCCCACAAACCTGCACCATATACGGGAATTACTACACTACCACTCGCAGCCTTGAAGATGGGGAACTCACCAGCCTCAAAAGAAGCGGTCAAATCACCCAAAGCGTTGAAAATGTCAGCGTCACTCTTACCCTCAATCTTATTACCGTTCTTGTCGAGCATTACAGCCTCAGCAACAACATCAGCATAAGAAGCTGTTGCAGGATTCTCACCCAATGCCTTTACAATCTGCTGCTTTTTCTCATTCAGGACATTCTCGCCCTGACGCTCCTGCAACGAGAGTGAAGTCGCAGACAACAGAACAGCTACAATAACTACCATCACTACCGAGTAGATGATGATATAAGCGTTGCTATTTACATTAAATTTTGCCATATCTCTCTCGTTATTTTACAGTTTTAACACGATTCTTACGGCGATTGACGTTTGCCTCCACAACGAAATAATCAACAGTGGGAGCCAAAGCATTCATAAACAGGATTGCAAGCATCATACCCTCGGGGTATGCGGGGATCACAACGCGAACCAATACTGCGAGCGCACCAGTCATAAAGCCTACAATATACTTACCCATATTGGTCTGAGCTGAGGTAACGGGGTCAGTAGCCATAAATACAGCACCGAAAGCGAAACCACCAACCAACAAGTGGTAGTATGCGGGATAGTCGGTAAGACCAACAGCCTGGAAGAGGTAACCCATAGCCAAACCACCTACAAATACGCTGAGCATAGTACGCCAAGAAGCGATACCTGTATAGAGCAACAGCGCACCACCCAAAAGGATGCAGAGTGTAGAGGTCTCACCAAATGAGCCGGGGATGAAGCCAAGGAAGGCATCCATCACGCTCCACTGCATCTGACCTGTGGTAGCCAACTGCTCGAGAGCTGTTGCACCTGACACGCCATCAACCTGAGCGCCCATCATCGACCAATCAGAGTACCATACCTTCTCACCCGACATCTGGGGAGTAAAGGCGAAGAATACGAATGCACGCGCAACGAGTGCAGGGTTAAAGATGTTCATACCTGTACCACCGAATACCTCCTTACCGAAGATTACGGCGAACGCTACACCCAAAGCAACCATCCACAAGGGAGTGCTTACGGGCATAATCATAGGAATGAGGAAACCTGTTACAAAGTAACCCTCAGCAACCTCCTCCTTACGAATCTGTGCATAGACAACCTCAATACCCAAACCTACAACGTATGATACGGCGAGCATAGGAAGAACGCGAACCAAACCATACATCAAGGCTGCAAAACCCTCAAGGCCTACCTGTGAACCGGTGTTGTAGCAACCGAACAAGAAAGCGGGTATCAAAGCCAACACTACGAAGAACATGGTACGCTTCATATCGATCGCATCGCGAACGTGAGCACCCTTCTTAGTTGTGGTGTTGGGAACGAAAAGGAATGTTTCGACAGCATCAAACAAAGATGCAAGGAAACCAAGCTTACCACCCTCTGTGAAAGTGGGCTTTACATTATCAACTAAATTTCTCAGCGCCTTCATAACTAACACTCCTTAATCATTAAGTTAATACCGTCACGAACCAACTGCTGGATCTCAGTCTTCGAAGGATCTACGAACTCACACAAAGCCACATCCTCCTCTACGATTTCGTAGATACCGAGATTCTCCATCTTGTCGAGGTCACCAGCAACGATTGCCTTGAACAAATACATAGGATAGATATCCATAGGCAGATACACCTCGAACAGGCCTGTCACTACGAAAGGACGGGGACCACCATTGAGGTTTGTATCCAACTTGTACTGCTTCTTGGGGCAAAGCCAAGAGAAGTAAGAACGCGATACTGAGAACTTACCAAAGCGAGGAGCAATCCAACCGAACAACTCGTACTTGTCACCCTCAGGAATTACAGTTACCTGTGAAACTGTAGCAGTGATGTAGCCATCGGCAGCCACCTTCTTACCAGTGAGCACGTTACCTGAAATGATACGTACTGAGTCACCCTCAGCCTGCTTCTTGATGTTACCCTCTACGATGCTTGCGATGGGGGCACCGCTGATAATGCGATAGTACTGAGGATTCTCAACTTCGCTACCTGTGAGTGCTACAACCTTGTGCAAATCAACCTTACCAGTTGAGAACAAGCGACCAATAGCAGCAACATCCTGAATGCCTACAGTCCACACGATGTCACCCTTAGAAATAGGATCGATGTGGTGAATCTGCACGCCCACGTTACCAACGGGGTGTTTACCCTCGAAAGTGTGGATGTTCACGCCGTTAAGTGAAGTCATCTCACCTGCTGCATTAGCACGAACAGAGAGATTTACATTACCACCGGCCAACTTTGCCAACACCTCCATACCCTTCTGCAGGTTCTCCTTCTGACCCTTGAGCACGAAGTTCATACAAGGTGCCAAAGGTGCTGAATCGAACGCTGACACGAATACAGCCTTGGGCTGATCGGCAGGATTAGCAACAATACCGTAGGGACGCTGCAGGATCATTGTCCACAGACCCGACTTGAGCAACATCTCGATTACATCCTCACGGCTTGCCTTCTGAAGATCGAGTACTGCAAACTCCTCAGATACCTGCTCCTTGTCTGCCTCTACCGTTACGTTGAGAATCTTACGCTTCTCACCACGATTTACAGCCGACACGGTACCGCTGACAGGTGAACAGTAGAGTACGCGGGTGTTGTTCTTATCGAAGAACAAAGGCGTACCAGCCTTCACCTTGTCGCCCACCTTCACCAACAGTTTCGGAGTCACGTTCTCATAATCCAGAGGCGATACAGCATACATTGAAGCCATCGGTACCTCTACCAACGACTCTGTAGCCTTTCCCTGAAGATTGATGTCGAGACCTTTCCGTAGTTTAATGATTTTCGACATAGATTTGTTATTAAATGAATAAATTTTGTGAGTTATAAATTTTTATCTCTTGCTTGTAAATTCTCTTCTATTTGCCAATGGTTACTCAAACCCATAAAAACGCGCACGAAGATACTATTTTTTTTGCACTTTTCGGCACTATTTGCGCTATTATTTTGTTTTAGGAGTGAAATTTCGTATTTTTTCCTAATTTTGTAATCAGACAAACCTCCGTATGGGCATTTATATCGACATACACACCCACCACGACGTCACCTCACACCCTGCCCCGCAAGGCGTGGGCGTGCACCCGTGGTATGCAGATGTAAAGTATGTGGATGAAGCCGCATTAAGAGCTGCAACCATCATTGGGGAGATTGGCTTAGACTACGCTTGCAACGTAGATCGCAAGATACAAGAGGAACTCTTTTGCCACCAGCTGAGCCTTGCCGAGCAACACGACAAAATCGTTCTTTTACATTGCGTGCGAGCCTTCGAGCCAATGATGAAAATCCTACAACACTACAACTTAAGAGCGGTAATTTTTCATGGATTTATAGGCTCTCCGGAGCAGGCAAAACGAGCCATCGAACAAGGTTACTTTCTCTCTTTTGGAGAGGGTGCTTTTCGTTCACCAAAGACACTCAAAGCAATGCATTCGACACCTTTATCTCAACTCTTTGCCGAGACCGACGAGGCAGATATTTCGATTGAAGAGGTGTATGCCCGTATAAGCGCAGAGCTGGGAATTGAGATTGAAGAGCTACAAACGGAAATAGAAAATAATTATAACAATATATTTAGAATAAAATAATGAATAATAATTGGTTAGAACGAACAACTCTACTATTAGGTGAAGACAAGTTAAACCTTCTTCGTGGAGCAAATGTTCTCGTTGTAGGTCTTGGAGGAGTGGGTGCCTACGCTGCCGAGATGATTGCCCGAGCTGGCGTCGGACGTATGACAATTGCCGATGCCGACACTGTGTCAGAGACCAACATCAACCGTCAGCTTATAGCCTTGCACTCAACCATTGGCCGTGAGAAATCAGAACTTATGGCCGACAGACTGCGAGATATAAATCCCGATATAAAGCTCACCGTCGTAAATCGTTTTATCAAAGACGACGAGACCGATGCGCTGCTCGACTCCGACAAATTCGACTACATCGTGGATGCAATCGACACCCTGTCGCCTAAACTAGCGCTTATCAAAGGTGCGCTCGACCGCAACATTCCATTAGTAAGTTCGATGGGAGCCGGAGCAAAGACCGACCCCACCAAGATGGAGATTTGCGACATTGCACGCACGCACCACTGTCCGCTGGCTCATATGCTACGCAAGAGACTACATAAAATAGGTATACGCACAGGCTTTAAAGCTGTTTTTTCGCCCGAACCCGTACGCGAAGGGGCGATGATTCTTTGTGAAGAGCAAAATAAAAAGTCAAACACGGGAACCATATCCTATATCCCCGCTCTTTTCGGTATTGGTTGCGCTTCGGTAGTTATCCGAGGTTTGATTGATGAATTGTAAATTAAAAGAGCTAACTATATGAAAATAATATTTTTAGACGAATACTCAGTTTGTGGTCGCGATCTCTCGTCGATACGTCGTTGGGGCGATTACACAGGCTACGAGACCACCTCGCCAGAGGAGATTTTGTCAAAATCAAAAGATGCAGAAATTATCATTACCAATAAGGTCGTTTTGGATGCTGAAACCATCGCATCACTCCCTAATTTACGCCTTATATGTGTAGCTGCAACGGGAATGAACAATGTCGATTTGAATGCTGCTACCGAACACGGTGTGTTGGTACGCAACGCCGTTGGTTATTCGACCTATGCAGTTGCCGAGACTACCCTATCATCGGCTCTTGCCCTTCTGCGTGAAGTTACCTACTATGACAACTATTTCAAGTCGGGAGCCTATGCAGCATCCGACCGCATCTTCAACTTCGACCATCCTACAGCAGGCCTAAGAGGCAAGCGTTGGGGTATCATCGGCCTTGGTAATATAGGTCGTGAAGTGGCGCGTTTAGCCAAGGCATTTGGTTGCGAGATAGCCTACTACTCTACCTCAGGTATTACACGCGATGAAGAGCATAAAAGCATTTCGCTCAACGAGTTGCTTAGCCAGTCAGATATTGTTTCTATACATTGTCCGCTCAATGAACGCACTCGTTCTCTAATCGGTGCTGAGCAATTACAACTGATGAAATCATCAGCCATACTCATCAACGTGGCACGCGGTGGCATAGTCGATGAAACGGCACTTGCCGAAGCTCTCAATGCGGGGACATTGCGTGGAGCTGCACTCGATGTATTCACTTCAGAGCCTCTGCGCGAATCACCTTTGTACAAACTTAAAGATCCTTACCGTCTACTGGCATCGCCTCACAATGCGTGGTCGTCAGTGGAGGCTATCGACCGCCTAATAGGTTGCATCGCAGACAACATAAAAGATTATATCGCAAATAAATAAACAAAAAGGCGTGATTCAAAAGTCACGCCTTTTTAAATTACATATTCCCTTATTTGCCAGCACTTGCTTTATGTCCACGAATTACTGCCGACGAAAATCCTGCGTGCTCCATCACATTTAAGCCCTTGATTGTTATTCCGCCTGCAGTCGTTACTTTGTCAATCTCCTGCTCGGGATGCGAATTGTTCTGCAACAATAACTCTGCCGCACCCTTCATCGTAGCAGCCACAATACGTGCCGCCTGAGCAGCCGGACAGCCCAACTCTACTCCGCCCTCGCTTGCAGCACGAATATAACGCAAGGCAAAAGCTATACCGCAAGATGCCAGCACCATACCTACCTCCAGCATCTTCTCATCGACTAGCATCGTCTCGCCCATCTTGCTAAAAATCTGCATCACAGCGTCCGTCTGCTCCTTAGTAGCATTCTCTGCCGACACAAAGGTCATACTCTGACCAACACTTATGGCAGTATTGGGGATAACACGGAAAATTGCAGGCTCGCACTCACACTGCGATACCCATTCCTTTAACACAGCAAACGATGTGTCGGCAACAACCGACACCAGCATCTTACCTGGAGCAATGAAAGTCGAAGCGACTTGTCTAATCACACCTTCGGCAAGCCACGGCTTCACGGCAATAATCACCATATCAAGTCGGAGGCCAAG
>JAZQSN010000106.1:0-2105 GCA_045630065.1 Alistipes sp. | reverse complement strand
AGCAGCTCGGCATTACACGCCAAACACTCTACAATAAGATTAAACGCTACGGCTTGTGAAACCACAGCAGAACATACCTTACGCCAAAATAGGTGCTTATGCGGCGGGCATTATCCTGGTGGCTGCCTTGTCTGGTTATGTCTGGGCGACCAACCGCCACGCACACCTCATAGCAACCATTCCGATTATCATCTTCTGCATCTTTCGACTCTTCCATATCTACAGCGAATTGGTCGAGCGACTGATGTTTGTCTTTAATGCCGTGCAAAACGATGACTACTCGTTCCGCTTTACCGAGAACCCCAATATCACACGCCACGCCTTGGTCAATCAATCGCTCAATCGCATCAAGGAGGTGATGGACAATGCCAAGATGCAGATTCGCGAGCGTGAAAAGTACTTTGAGTTGATTATGGAGTGCGCCAATATCGGCATCATTACCGTGATGGAGAACGGCACGGTGGCGCAAACCAACTCGAAGGCACTGCATATCGTGGGTATGGAGCGACTAAACCATATCGACCAACTACGAATACTGAGTGAGGAACTGTGCGAGGCTATGCACCGCATTGAGCCTGGTGCACAGCTTACAGCCCGTTTCGCCACCGAGATTGGCGACCAGAACTTGGTGCTGAGCTGCTCTGCAATGGAGTTCGAGGGCAAGCAACTGAGGGTAATATCTATCGGCAATATCCACGAAGAGTTGGACCGCAAGGAGGTCGAGTCGTGGGAGAAGCTGACGCGCATCCTTACGCACGAGATTATGAACTCGCTTGCGCCTGTAACCTCTATCAGTCACACGCTTCTCTCGTCATCGGGCGATGCCGAAACTATGCGCCAAGGCTTGGAGACGATACACGCAACCTCGGATCGTCTGCTCCGCTTTGTCGATTCGTTCCGTGCCGTAACACGCATCCCTGCACCGCAGAAAGCACCGTTCTACCTCTCGGAGTTGGTGGCGGAGTCGCTGTCGCTCATTCCGCATGAGGGTATCGAGGTCGAGGTGAGCATCGAGCCAGCGGATACTATGCTCTATGCCGACCGAACACTGATGTCGCAGGTGATGGTCAATCTGCTGAAAAACGCCACCGAAGCACTCTTGACGCAGGATTGCGACCACAAGATAACCATCCGCTCAACCATTGACACCGAGGAGCGCATACAAATAGAGATAACCAACAACGGCTCTGTTATCCCCGCCGAGGTTGCTGAAAATATCTTCACGCCATTCTTCACGACCAAAACCGACGGCTCGGGCATCGGCCTTGCTGTCTCTCGCCAAATCATCCGCCTCCACGGAGGCTCTTTGCGCCTAAAGCACAACGACGAAGGCAAGGTGACATTTGCAATTGTGGTGGAATAATGTTAAGAACTAAATTAATGAAAAAGAACTATATACTTCTCGTTGTTGCGCTATTTATAGGATTTGCCACAACTTATGCACAAGGGGTGCGTTCTACCTTGTCTGTCAATGTGGTAGATTCAGAGCCGGCAGACTCTTTAGGGGTTGCATTTTATCCGTACAAATTAAAAATCATTCAAGATTTTGATGTTAGCCCTCTGAAAACAGATACGCTGCACCTGAAATTAGAAAATACAAGTTTTTTTCAATCGCTCAGGGCAAAGGGAGACCCCAATTTTGCACTAATTCCGAATATGAGTGTATGTGCAAAGATCAAAAGAGGAGCGTATCAAAATATTGACTACTCGTTCAACGGCGTGGACATCATCATTCCTAATAATAAGTACTTGCAAATAAGGGTTGAATACGGCTATTATAGTGACCTCTGTTTTAGAACGGAAATTGATGTTGAAGCTTGTGGTCTGTTGCAGTACGACTTTGGGTGGAATTCTTGGTACTTTAAGGTGGCGAACGAACCTATTGAGTTTGACGAAGTATGCCTCGTAGTTCCCGAGACAGCCTATTGTTATATAGATTGCAACTCTGGTGTCACTCGGAACGGAGAAATTCAGTTGCGTTTGAAACAGAAACGATATAAAGATATCTCATTTTATCTGGCGGATAAAAAATGGTATGATTCATACACTATGGAGATTGGTAATGTTAAGTGCCATCTACTGCTCTCCAAGCGAGATACTGTGAG
>JAZQSN010000105.1:0-2565 GCA_045630065.1 Alistipes sp. | reverse complement strand
TGCCATAATTCCACAACCAACAGTTGTAGAAGAGAGCGAAGGAGTCTTCACCCTCTCGCCAAGAACTGCGATAATACTCCACTTTGAAGCGGAGCAACTTGCCGATGCGGTAGGTCACATCAACGCGATTGCAAACGACATCTTCGGACGTTCGCTGGCGGTAAAATGCAGTAGCGAGAATTCGCCAAAAGAGAACGTGATAAATATCTACCAAGATAGCTCAATTGCTCACGAGGGGTACAGACTTTGCGTTTCAAAGTCCTCAATCGACATCACCGCCTCGACCGCCAACGGAGTATTCTACGCAGTGCAGTCGTTGCGCCAGATGTTGCCCCACGCGGCTTTGACCGAAAAGCGCGTAGGCTCGGTTGGCATCATCGCAGCAAAAATTGAGGATACACCCCACTTCGCCTACCGCGGCGTATTGCTCGACGTATGCCGTCATTTCTTTACCGCTGAGGAGGTTAAGACCATTATCGACATTGCGGCAATGCACAAGATCAACCACTTCCATTGGCACCTCACCGACGACCAGGGATGGCGCATCGAGATTAAGAAATACCCGTTGCTCACCGAGGTTGGCTCACGCCGTGCCGACTCGCAAGTGATTGGCACTCACCATAGTCGCAATATGGCGATGGAGGGTGTGCCATATGGTCCTTACTACTACACGCAAGAGGAAATTTCCGAAATTGTAGAATACGCTTCGAAGCGCTTTATCACCATAGTTCCTGAGATTGACTTGCCTGGTCATATGGTCGCAGCACTTACGGCATATCCTCACCTCGGTTGCGTAGGCGAGGGGTATAAGGTGCGCGAGGTTTGGGGCATCGCGAAGGAGGTAATGTGCTTGGGTAAGGAGAGCACCTTCGAATTTATCGAAGATGTACTTGGCGAGGTGCTGGCGTTGTTCCCTTCCGAGTACATCCACATCGGCGGCGACGAGTGTCCGCGCGATGCTTGGAAGGCGTGCAAGCATTGTCAGACTCGCATCAAGGCAGAGAGATTGCGCAACGAGGCTGAGTTGCAGACATACTGCAACCACCGCGTCGAGGCGTTGCTTCAAAAGCACGGTCGTAAGATGATTGGTTGGGACGAGATTCTCGAGGGTGGCGTATCGCCCACTACGACCATTATGTCGTGGCGAGGAGTCGAGGGTGGCATCGCAGCCGCAAAGGCTGGCAACTACGCCATTATGACACCTTATAAGTTGTGCTATCTCAACGGAATACAGAGCGCCGACCTCGCAAACGAGCCTGCGTTTGGCGTTCGCAATCCGCATATTCCGCACCACCGACCACTCGACAAGGTCTACAACTTCAACCCGTACGACGGTCTAACAGCGGAGGAGCAACAATACATTTTGGGCATTCAGGCGTGCGTGTGGACCGAGCATATCAAGGAGTTCAACCACCTGACCTATATGCTATTACCGCGCCTTTCGGCACTCGCCGAAACCGCGTGGAGCTTACCTCGCAAGAATTGGGAGCGATATATAGCAAACCTCGAAAACTTGCGCCGCTTCTATGAGGCGTACAACTACAACTACGCCCTATCCTACTGGCGCGACAAGGCGAATGGGATTGAGTAAACGCGATACGCTCTATAAAAAAAGAGCTAATCAGAATGATTTCCCCATTTCTCGTCAGAAGTCGTGAGATGTGATGCATCACAAAAGAAAGACCTTCGGGATAGTACTAAAACGTACAGCCCGAAGGTCTTTACTTTTAGCAAAGTCCCCCTCACAGGAGGGGGATTTAGGGGGTGGGTAACACACTTTGGCGTAAAAAAGGCTGCAAAATTATGCAGCCTTTTATTACGCCGCAGATTGCGGCTTATCACGAGAAATTACAAGTTCTCGTTAATCTTGTGCCAATCCTCTACAGCTGGAATAACGCCCATTGCGATAACCTCATCACGAAGAGCGCAGAGGTGCTTGTACGACTCTACGAGAGTAGCGTGCTCCTCCTCGGTACCGTGAACTGGGAGAACCTCAACACCGTTAGCGTCGAGCTTAGTCTCCATAGCCATCATAATATTCTTGAACTCGTCGTTGTTTACATAGCAACCTGCAGGCCAACGGAATGCCTCGCCACCCATAGCAGCTGCAATCATCTGAATCGAAACGAGAGCTGGGCTCTGGAACGACGAACGACCACGAAGGTCGATGATGTTCTTACCACCCTGGATTACACGCTGACGGAGAGCATCCCAATCAGCCTGTGGCATACGCTCTGTGCCGATAATGTCAGTAAGTGGAGTGCCATCAACAGTTGTAGTCGATGCAAATACAGCCATCTGCTCGCCGTGACCACCATAAGTACGTGGGTTAACTACCTTATCAGCCGATACGTGGAGGTACTTAGCCAACTCGCTACGAAGACGTGTTGAGTCGAGAGCAGCCAAAGTTGTAACCTGCGAAGGCTTAACACCTGCATAGATCAAAGTGATAAGACCTGTGATATCAGCTGGGTTGAAGATAACTACGATGTGCTTTACATCTGGGCAGTACTGCTTGATGTTCTTACCGAACTCTGCAGCGATCTCTGCGTTACCCTTCAACAA
>JAZQSN010000104.1:0-14134 GCA_045630065.1 Alistipes sp. | reverse complement strand
GTAGAAGGCGCCTCAGTTAAGTGTAAGGTCTTGAAGCACCTCAAGGACGATAAGGTTTTGGTGTTCAAGAAGAAGCGTAGAACTGGTTATCAGAAGTGCAACGGTCACCGTCAGTACCTCACCCAGATTCTCGTGGAGGATATTGTTGCATAATTAAAACTTTTAGAGAAAATGGCACACAAAAAAGGAGTAGGTAGTTCAAAGAACGGCCGTGAGTCAGAGAGCAAGCGACTCGGTGTAAAGCTTTTCGGTGGTCAGTTCGCTAAGGCCGGCAACATCATCGTTCGTCAGCGTGGTACTGTTCACAACCCCGGTAACAACGTGGGTATGGGTAAGGATCACACCCTCTTCGCATTGGTAGATGGTACTGTAGAGTTCTGCAAGAAGTCTTCAGGTAAGTCTTACGTTAGCGTAACTCCTCTTGCTGAGTAGTTGCGTCATCGCAAAGGCAATAGCGGAATCCAATAGGGTTCCGCTTTTTTTGTTTTGGGAGTTTTCTAAATAAAGGCTGCACCGTTTGGGCAGCCTTTGTCATATCTCTTACCAGCCCATCTCGCGGGCGTACTCTATGGCTCGGTTGAGTGTGTCGTTGAACGGACGTGTGTGGCGGAACTGCTCGGCAGCGCGCTCGATGAAGTCCTCACCCAGGAAGAACTCCTTGTCTACCATCTTCACCAGAATGTAGTTGCGAAGTCGGTAATACTCCGAGTACACATCCTCGGCCGACCATCCTTGTGGCATACGCTTTAGGGCCGACGACCAATCCACCTCAAAACCCTCGGCAGCTTTAATCGTAGCTTCGAAATTCTCGCCCTCGGTCATAATCTCCTCGCGAACACTCTTTATCTCGCCCGAAGTGGGGCAGTAGGCTCCCGTGCAGAGCATATAGTGGTTCTGGTCAGGCTCGACGTGCATATAGTATCCTGAGAGGCCCGACTTCTTGCCACGCGGACAAACATAAACGCCAAACCAAGTCTTGTAGGGTGTCTTGTCTTTCGAAAAGCGTGTGTCGCGGTATATGCGATAGGTGGCATCCTTAGCCTTTACACCCTCCACCGTAGGGTCAAACTCCGCCACAGCCGCGATGAACGCCTCGGCCACTTCGTCCATACGTTTTTTTACCAGTTTGTAGCGCTCGCGGTTGGCCTCAAACCATGTGCGGTCGTTATTTTCCGACAGCTCCTGTAGAAAGTCCAGTATCTCTTTCATCGTTTAGGGTGTTACTCTTTAACAAATAGCCAATTGTCGGGTATTGCCTGTTGTGGCAGAGAAAGGCTTTCGAGGCTGATCTCCAACCCCTCGCCCTGGCAATCTTCGTAATATACCACACGAATATCGTGGTAGCCGGCATCGAGTGCAACCTTCGCCTTGGTACGGTTATTCATTGAGTGAGACTCACCGAAGTCAAGTACCAAATGACCGTCAATATAGAGCAGTGCGCCATCGTCGCAAACCATATGGAATTGATATACATCGCGTTGCGGTATGGAGATTATGCCCTCAAACTCATATCCATAATAATCCTCCGAAGGGGCATCCGTTACGATAAAGTTTTTCATCACTCCCTCGTCTATGCGCTTGCCCTTGTGCGGAAAGTCGGGTAGATTCTTATACGCACCCTCGTAATAGGTGTAGGCTACGCCCTGTGTTGTTGGGGTGTATGTCTTGGCGGGGAGGTACTCCATTTCGTTGATATCGTCCTCGGTGATGCCGATGGGGTAGTGGTAGAGCAGTTCGCTGAATGTAGGAGTTGATATCCACGTGTCGAAGCGTCGTTCATCCTCGTAGAGATCGATGATACGTGCTCCGCGTGGCAGGCCGCCGTAGGCATTGAAGCCCGATACTCGGCCGTAGGCGAGTGCAATATCGAAGTACTGACCAATGTAGTCGTTCTCGTGATCGTGACCTACGAACATACCCATCACATCGCCCATCTCCACAGCCGATAGCAGAAAACCGCTATTGAGCTCTGCCGAGCCTATGCCCGAGCCGTCGCCATTGCGACCATACATATTGGTAGTTTGATCAATAAGACGAAATTCGGGTGTGGGGATATGGCAGAATACCAGTGCAGGCAGTGGTGTGCCTCCGTTTTGGGCTGTATAGCGAGTGCTTTGCTCACGATACCACGATGTTACATCCCACGGCATCCAGGCGTATGTACCAAGTAGGGCCCAGTTGGGTGTGTAGTCGCTCGAGTCTAAGCAGTAAAGCAGTGCGCTGACTTTGTCAGAGTCGCTTGCCAGGATGGGGAGCGTGTAGTTGCCGCAGCCGCTCAACTCGGGACCCTTTTCGCCAATGAAGAGTGGATCCTCTTGTAGAATATTGTAGATGGAGTCGCGTTGCATCACCTCGGGGTCGTGGTTACCCATGGTTACGGCGTATGGTATGCCTGCGCGTTGCATTATATCCATAATATGTCGCCAGCCCTTCTCGGCGGGTTGGCTGGTGACGATGTCGCCCGTGAGAATCACTACGTCAGGACGCTCCTTTGTAATTACCGCTAACAACGTATCGGCTACGGGAGCGCTTTTGGGGTCATCCACGGCAAGGTGTATGTCAGTGAATTGGGCAATTCTCAATCTGCCGTCGTGAAAACGCAGTGTGGGCTTGTCGGCCGATGGTGATGAGCAAGCTGCCAGGCCGATCAGAAGTAGCAGAAATATGGCTGTTTTTTTCATCGTAAGGCTATTTTGCGACCGAGTGATCAACATCGCATGATGAGCAGTTGCCGTGACAACCCAGGTCGGCACAATCGGTGCCTGTGTCCTCGCGTGACTCCTGCACGGCACATTTTATGCCCAGGCGTTGCATATCCTTATTTGTTGAAATCTCCGAGTCAATGTCGTGCCCCTTGAAAATCTGCGTGAGCGACATGCCCAGGAAGAAGAAGCCTACGAAGCCGATTGAGACTAGTACGACGACTAATATTGTAGAAATTGATGCTGTCATGGCGTGTAATGAGTTAAAATTTTATATTTAGTTGAATTTCTCTCGACAAATTTATATATTTGTATGTTAATTTGCAAGATTATATGCCTTTTGCTGCTTGATGTGGCGCAAAGGTTGCCGATGAGCAATAAGATGTAAGCGATGAAGATAGTAATTTCAGGAATTGGAGAGATGGGTAGCCACTTGGCGCGTATGCTTAGTGGTAATGGTCACGATATTACCGTAATCGACAGCGACAGTAAGGCGTTGAACGAACTCGGTAACCTGGCCGACTTGATTACCGTCGAGGGTGACACCACAACCTTTGCAGTGTTGCGCCGTGCCGGCGTAAGACGATGCGATCTGTTCATTGCCGTTAATCACGACGAGAATATGAACATTCTCTCTGCAATTATGGCCAAGCAGCTGGGCGCTAAAAAGTCTATTGCCCGCATCGACCATAACGAGTACCTCGAGCCTAATAACAAGGAGATGTTCATCGATATGGGTATCGACTACCTCTTCCACCCCGAGCAGGTGGCCGCCTTGGAGGTTACCAACCTTTTGGGTCACACCTCTACAACCGACTATGTCGACTTCTCGGGCGGATTGCTGGCACTGGTGGTAGTTAAGTTGGAGCCCACATCGCCATTGATTGGTCGCAAGTTGATGGATCTTGCCGACGATGGCTCAATCTCGGAGTTCCGTGCCGTAGCCATCACACGAGGCAGCCAGACTATCATCCCACGCGGACAGGATGTCTTCTTCGAGGGCGATGTTGTGTATATCATCTCGCGTAAGGATGCAGCCAAGCGAGTGACCGAGCTCTCGGGACAGAAGAGTGTCGAGGTTAAGAATCTAATGATTCTGGGTGGCTCGCGTATTGGTGTGAGAGTTGCTCTGGAGCTTCAGGACGATATGAATGTGAAGATGATTGAGTATAATGGCGAGAAGGCTTATCGCCTGGCCGAGGAGTTGGACCGCACGCTCATCATTCACGAGGATGGCCGTAATCTCGATGCAATGCTGGAGGAGGGCCTCTCGACTACTGATGCATTCCTTGCTGTTACAGGCCGTAGCGAGACCAACATTCTAGCCGCTATGCAGGCCAAGCGAATGGGCGTAAAGAAGGTTATTGCCGAGGTGGAGAACCTGAACTATATACGTCTTGCCGAGAGTGTGGGTATCGACACCATCATCAATAAGAAACGTGTCACGGCGTCGAATATCTTCCGCTTTACTATGTCTACCGATGTGCAGGCCATACGTTGCCTGTCGGGTAGCGAGGCTGAGGTGCTGGAGTTTATCGTTAAGCCCAATTCGCCTGCTACCAAGTGTATGATTAAGGATATGCGCCTGCCGCAGGATGTCATCATCGGTGGTATTGTGCGAGGCGACAAGGTGTTCATCGCTGTGGGCGATACACGTATCAATGCCTATGATAGAGTGGTTGTCTTCTCGATGCCGGGATCGATTGCCACCGTGGGCGAGTTCTTTAACTAGAAGTTCTTACCAAACTTATTATAAACAGAAGACCGAACAGAGTGCTTTTTTCTGCCCCGATGGTGGAGGCGGATAACTAAAATGTACTTTATATGTCGGTTTTGGGAGTATTGATGCGACGTGCTATGCTTTCGCGTTGTAGTCGTATCGAACGTGCAGTGCGACGTGCTGTCGAGGAGCAGTATTCGACACTCAATAGATTGATTGAGCGAGGTCGTAATACGGCCTTTGGTTGCGATGTGGGACTTGGTCGGGTGCACAATGTCGAGCAGTTTGCCCGCATAGTGAGGCGCTTCGACTACGCCTCCTTTACGCCCTACATCGAGCGTATGCGTGGTGGCGAGCAAAACGTAGCTACACAGGGATGGGTCGATATGTTTGCCCGCTCATCGGGAACCTCGGCTCGCAGTAAATATATCCCCATCACGCGCCGAGCCTTGTATGGCAACCATCTGCGAGGTATGGCCGATGCAGTGGCTTTATACCTTAGGGCTAATCCATCGTCACAACTCTTCGATGGACGCACGCTTACGATGGCGGGCCATTGTCAGCGAGAGGGCAGAGCCTTGGTAGGCGATTTGTCGGCACTGCTGGTTGTAGCTATGGGCCGCTGGGGCGATGTGGTGCGAGCACCGAGTCGTGGTGCAGCACTTGTTGAAGATTTCGATTCCAAGTGTGCTGCTATCTACGAAGAGTGCGTGGCAGAAGATATCAGAGCCTTGGCAGGTGTGCCGTCGTGGAATATGGCACTTGTAAGACGCCTGTTGGAGTGGTCTGAAAAGGAGCACTTGTGTGAAGTGTGGCCCCGCATAGAGCTCTTTATGCACGGCGGAGTGAGCTTTCATCCCTATCGAGCCGCTTTTGAGAATGCGGTGGGGCGGAAGATTAACTATTGGGAGAGCTATAACGCTTCGGAGGGGTTTATAGCCGTGGCCGAGGAGTGTAATTCGGATGAGATGTTGCTTATGCCTCATTATGGGTGCTACTATGAGTTTGCCCGAGGCGACAATGTAGTGCCATTGGAGGGAGTGCGTTGTGGCGCGGAGTATGCCGTGCTGATAAGTAGCGAGAATGGTCTTTGGCGATATGAGTTGGGCGATATGGTGAAATTTACATCAGTCGACCCATATAAGATAAAGATAGTTGGGCGTACCAAACAATATATAAATGCCTTTGGCGAGGAGCTGATGATTGGCAATGTTGAGCAAGCTCTACTCTACACTTGCTCGGCGACGGGCGCTGTGGTGGAGGAGTTTACCGTCTCTGCGCAGTTTCTGCCATCGATGGGCGGATATCATCGGTGGGTGGTGGAGTTTGTGCGTCGGCCCTATAGCGTGGAACGCTTTGCCGAGGTGTTGGACTCCAGGTTGCGAAGCCTAAATTCGGACTACGATGCCAAGCGTAAGAGCGTGATGCAACCTCTGCAGGTGGTGGTTGTGCCTCGTGGAACATTCCATATATGGCAGATGAAGGAGCGTAGGCGCAAGGTCCCCCGCCTTAAAGGTGACTCGGCGGTCAGCGATGCGCTGATAGCAATGAGTAGAGTCGAGCCCAGATGAGCTAAGAAAAGGTAATAAATGAAGAATAGATAAATATATGTATGTAGCAATAGCTGGAAATATAGGTAGCGGTAAGACTACGCTTACAGAGATTCTTACACGCCGCTATGGTGCAAAGGCATATTACGAGGAGAGTGATAACCCCTACCTTGGCGATTTCTATGATAATATGAGCCGCTGGGCTTTTCAGTTGCAGATATCGTTCCTTGGAAGCCGCATTGAGCAGACTTTGGATATGCTCCGCTCGGGCGGGAAGGATATATTTCAGGATCGCACCATCTACGAGGATGCCCATATCTTTGCCGACAACCTGCATCGTATGGGGCTTATCTCGTCGCGCGACTTTGCTACCTATATGAAAATCTTCGATCTGACAACAACGCTCATCCCGCAGCCCGATGTACTTATCTACCTGCGTGCGAGCATTCCCACCTTGGTTACGCAAATCAAGCGTCGAGGTCGTGCCTATGAGATGAATATAGACGAAGGGTATCTTCAGCGCCTTAACGATAAGTATGAGCATTGGATTAATAATATATATAAGGGTAGGGTACTCATCATCGACAAGGATGTCGACGACTTCGTGGCCGACGAGAGTGTTGTCGACCGCATATGTGAGCAGTTGGATCAGTTAGCCGCCGAGTTGTAGTTATGCAGTTACCCAAACTATTTGTTGAACGAATGCGTCGCGAATTGGGCGAGCAGGAGGCCACGCTTCTGTGCGAGGCACTTGTGAGCGAGCCTTCGACCTCGGTCAGACTTAATCCGTGGAAGATGACCTCTCCGCAGTGGCCCTCAGATGCAGTGGCGTGGAGCCGTGATGGTTATTCGCTACACGAGCGTCCTAACTTTACATTAGACCCCGCTTTTCACGCTGGAGCATATTATGTGCAGGAGGCAAGTTCGCAGTTCGCAGGTTACATAATGTCACAGGCCGTTGGCGGACGTGAGCAGTGCGAGGGGTTGCGAGTACTTGATATGTGTGCCGCACCCGGAGGCAAGAGTACCCATTATGCCTCGCTGGTTGGTCTGAGCGGATTGGTCGTTGCCAACGAGATAAATCGTAGCCGTGCCGCTGTGCTTGCCGATAATGCCCGTAAGTGGGGCTTGGGAAATATGGTCATCACGTGTAACGACTCCTCGCGTGTAGCAGAGTTTGAACAGTGGTTCGACGTTGTGGCTGTCGATGCGCCTTGCTCGGGCGAGGGAATGTTCCGTAAGTCGGAGGAGGCGTGCGAGCAGTGGAGCGAGGCCAACGTGAAGATCTGCGCCGAACGTCAGTGGGAGATTGTGCAGAATGCCTTTGCTGCATTGCGCCCTGGTGGTGTATTGATATATAGCACTTGCACGTTTAATCGCGAGGAGGATGAGGCTATTGTCAGCCGTATCTGCGAGGAGTATGGTGATGAGTTGGAGGCGGTAGATACCATTCCCGTATCCGATGAGTGGGGCACAGTTGTAGGTCGAGAGGGTGTGTTCCAGACCTTCCGCTTCTTCCCGCATAGAGTCAAGGGCGAGGGTATGTTTATGGCCGTGGCACGCAAGCAAGGTCTGCCCACGTCGCGCCGTCGTGCGCCCAAGGCTCGCCGTGAGGTGATTACAGCCGTAGATAAGCAGGCCGTAAAGGAGTTAAGTCGCTGGGTGATGGAGCCCGAACAGATGCGTTTCTTTGCTGCCGGTGAGATGCTATATGCTTGTAGAGATGAGCATTATGACGAGATTAAAGCCTTGTCGTCGCGTCTGGCTGTTATTTATTCGGGCGTGGCTATGGGACAGATTTTTAAGAATAAACTCAAACCAGATGGAGCGTTGGCCTTCTTTGTGGGGCTCAATCGTGAGGCGCTGCCTGCGTGTGAGGTGTCGCTCGATGAGGCGTTGCAGTTCTTGCGTAAGCAGGATATGGCGACAGGGGAGTTTGTCGAGGGTCTTAATATGGTGCTATATGAGGATCGTGCGCTGGGCTTTGTAAAGCGAGTGGGTGGCCGAGTGAATAATATGTACTCAAGTTCGCTCAGAATTTTGAAATAAAACAAAAAAAACGATATACAATGGCTGTTAAAAAAATCTATTACTCGATGGGCGAGGTGTCCGAGATGTTCGACGTGCGTCCGTCGCTACTGCGTCATTGGGAGTCGCAGTTTGCGTGTCTGAAGCCTCATAAGAATCAGAAGGGTAACCGAATGTTCACCGAGGCCGACATCGAGAAACTAAAGCAGATATATCATCTGGTTAAGGAGCGAGGTATGACCTTGAAGGGAGCTGCGCAGGTTATGCGTCGCAGTTCGCAGGACGAGCTTGCTCGCGAGACCCAACTCCTGGAGCGTCTGCAGCGTATCCGTGCCGAATTGCTGGAGGTGCGCGAGGAACTTAAGAGTGCAGATGGCGAGCAGGTTATTGCCGTGTCGGATGGTGATGCGGAGCCTGCGGAGGGCGTAGAGATGCCCAAGAGCGTTGAGCCCAAGCCTAAGCGTGCGTCGGTAAAGCGTGTGAAGGAGCCCGCTCAGCCTGTTGAGGCCGTTGAGGAGGTTGCTCAGGCCGTGGAGCCTGCAGCCGAGAAGGAGCCTATGGATGAGCAACCGGTGCGTCGTTCGCCCCGCCGTAAGAAAAAGTCGGATGACGATAACAAGGAGTTGTTCCCATTTTATGAGCAGTCGCTCTTTTAGCCTATGAAAGTGAGAGAAATAACCTCGCTGATAGAGGCCTTCGCTCCTCTATCGTTGCAGGAGTCGTACGACAATTCGGGTCTGATTGTAGGACGTGCCGACGATGAGGTGCACAGCGTGCTTCTGGCCGTTGATGTTACCGAGGCGGTGATTGCCGAGGCTGTGAGCGAGGGATGTGATATGATTATTACCCATCACCCGATAATCTTCCACGCGCTCAAGCGTTTTAACTCTGCTTCGCAGACCGAGCGTTGTGTCGAGGAGGCCATTCGTCGTGGCATAGTGTTGTATGCGGCACACACCAATCTCGACTCCACGCCTCAGGGTATGAGCTGGCGTGTTGGAGAGATGATTGGATTGGAGCAGATGCAAGTCTTGCAGAACTCTTCGACAGAGGATGCCGGCTTTGGTGTGGTAGGAGAGTTGCCGAGTGCCGTGCCGTCGGAGGTGTTTATGCGTGAGGTGATGAAGCGCTTCGGCGTGAAGGCTCTGCGACATAGCGATATTGTCAAGGAAAAAGTACAGAGAGTTGCAATCTGCACAGGCTCGGGTGGTTCGCTCATCGACCAAGCTCGAGAGTCGGGTGCGGACATCTATTTGACGGCAGATTTGCGCTATAACGACTTTATGCGACACGAAAATGCAATTATTTTGGCTGATATGGGCCATTTTGAAAGCGAATATTGCGCAATTCAAATTTTATTTGATATTTTATCAAAAAAAATACCTATCTTTGCAGTTCGCAAGAGTGTGCGCTCGCGTAACCCGATAAATTACACTATTTGAGGGTGAAATTTAAGTGCGTCTAAAATAAATTTATAACATATGGCACAGAAGAAAACATCTGAAGTTGATTACTCTATGCAGGAGAAGATTATGGCTCTTTATGAGTTGCAGAAAATCGACTCTCAGATCGACGAGATCAACAAAGTGAAGGGAGAACTGCCCTTGGAGGTGCAGGATCTCGAGGACGAAATCGCAGGTTTGAATACTCGCATCGAGAACATTAATGGCGAGGTTGAGGAGTTTAACTCACTCACCAAGCAGCGTAAGCGCGAGATCGATCAGGCCAAGATTCAGATTTCTCACTACAAGGAGCAGCAGAACAACGTTCGCAACAACCGCGAGTATGATGCCATCACCAAGGAGATCGAGTATCAGGAGTTGGAGATCGAGTTGGCAGAGAAGCGTTTGAGAGAGTATTCTACCGCCATCAAGAACAAGAAGGCTCAGTTGGAGAGCGCCGAGGCAGTGGTTGCCGATCGTGGTATCGACTTGGCTGCAAAGAAGAGCGAGTTGGAGAGCATCGAGGCTGAGACTGCCGATCAGGTAGCAGCTCTCGAGGCAAAGGCCGACAAGGCTAAGTCGAAGATCGACGAGCGCCTGCTTACAGCCTACAACCGTATCCGTCGCAGTGTGCGTAACGGCTTGGCAGTAGTGACTGTAAAGCGTGATGCTTGTGGTGGTTGCTTTAACCGCATTCCTCCTCAGCGCCAGGTAGATGTACGTCAGGGCAAGAAGCTCATCGTGTGTGAGTATTGCGGTCGTATCCTGGTGGCCGATAGCGAGGAGTAGTTGGCTTGAGTGGAATTATCGAAACAGGGGTAGAATCAGTTGTGGTTCTGCCCCTTTTTTAGTGAAAAATCACAAGGGATTATTCCTTTGTTTATAAAATAATTACTACCTTTGCGGCGTATTTGTATTGGAATGTTATTTAACCATTTCACCTTAAGATGAAAATTGCTCTCGCCCAATTAAATTACACTATTGGAGATATTGACGCCAATGTAGCGAAAATTATCGATGCTATCCGCAGAGCCGAGCGTGAGGGTGCCGATTTGGTTCTCTTTGCCGAGTATGCTATCAGCGGAACACCGGCGTATGATTTGTTGCGTAAATCGACCTTCCTTACACTCTGTGAAGAGGCTCTGGAGGAGATTGCGGAGGCTTGTACTCGTGTTACAGCAATTGTTGGATCGCCCTATTTGACCGATCGTGGCGCTGTAAGTGCAGCCGCAGTATTGCGCAACGGATGTGTTGATCATATTGTCGCTAAGCAGCACGTTACGGCTCGTCGTGAGATGGGTTTCATCGTCGAGGGTGAAGGTTATCAGACTATCGATATCTGCGGTAGCAAGGTGGCTGTTTTGGTGGGCAACGATGTGGCACACCTCTCAGAGATTGATTCCAATGCAGATCTGGTTATTAATGTCAATTCACGCCGATATGGTAAGGGCCTGCTCACACGCCGTCTGGAGATGTTGCGTAGTTTGGCTTTCACCGAGGGTCGCAGTATTATTATCATCAATCAGGTTGGTGGCTCGGGCGACATTGTCTACGATGGCACGTCGGGCATTCTGAACAAGGAGGGCAAACTTGCACTCATTATGAAGAGCTTCGAGGAGGATTTCCGCATCTACGACACTGAGGCCGAGAATACCCCCATCGAGGTTCCCTACACGACCTACAACGACCGCACACGCCTGGTGTATGAGGCAGCGTGCTTGGGTTTGCGTGATTATTTCCACAAGAATGGTTATAAGAAGGCTTGTATCGGTCTTTCGGGCGGTATCGACTCGTCGGTTGTCGCTTGCTTGGCCGTAGGTGCTTTGGGCAAAGAGAATGTCAAGGGCCTGATGATGCCTTCACGTTTCTCGCCCGATGAGTCGGTTGAGGATGCAAAGGCTTTGGCCGAGAATTTGGGCATAGAGTTCAGTGTTCTGCCCATCAACGAGGCCTACTCAGCCATTATGGATACACTTAAGCCTGTAACGGGTGGTACCGAGTTCGATGCTACCGAGGAGAACATACAGTCGCGTATCCGTACCGTGCTACTGATGGCTCTGCAGAACAAGGATGGCTATGTGTTGTTGAACTCTTCGAATAAGAGTGAGAATGCCATCGGCTGGTGCACACTCTATGGTGATACTGCCGGTGCGTTTAGCCCCACGGGCGATCTCTACAAGAGCGAGATGTACGATTTGGCTCGATATATTAACAGCCGTTTCAATAACGTTATTCCTGATATCATCCTCAAGAAGGAGCCTTCGTCGGAACTTCGTCCCGACCAAAAGGATAGCGACATCCTGCCTCCCTACGAGGTTGTCGATGCCATCCTGTATCGTATGATCGAGAAGGGTCAGCACCGTGAGGAGATTATCAATGCAGGCTTCGATTCTGATGTTGTCGAGAAGATTCACTCGATGGTTATGACCAATGTCAAGAAGCGCTACCAGTATCCTCCTGTGTTGCGTCTTTCTAACCGCTCGTTCCGCCACGAGTGCCACTTCCCGTTGGTTAATAAGTACGGTTATTAATACTTCGGTTATGGCATCAGTCAAACATTGCGGTGAGGTTGTGCGTATCGAGGGCCAGAGTGTCTTCGTGCGAATGACTGTCAATAGCGCTTGCAGTGCTTGTCACGCCAAGGGTGTATGTGGTGCGTCGGAGCAGACAGATAAAATAGTAGAGGTAACTACCTCAGATGCTGCTGCCTATAAGGTGGGAGAGAGTGTTGAGGTTGCACTTATGCGAAATGATATGGGTCCCAAATCGGTCTTTTTGGCCTACGTGGTGCCCTTTTTTGTTTTGACCATAGCACTCGTCGGAGCATTAGCCGTGGGTGCGAGCGAGGGCATAGCCGTTGTGGCGTCACTCGTTGGCGTGGTTATATGGTACGTGGTGCTGTATGCGTTGCGCTCGAAAATTAAGAATAGCATAAAATTTATAATAATTAAATAAAACAATGACGGTATTATTATCAACAATTCTGACACTCTGCGTAGTGGGTATTCTTGCAGCCGTTATCTTGTACTTCGTGGCACAGAAGTTCAAGGTAGAGGAGGATCCTCGTATCGACGAGGTTGAGAAGATGCTCCCGGGTGCTAACTGTGGCGGTTGTGGATTTGCCGGCTGCCGTGCTATGGCCGAGGCTATGGTTGTGCGTGACGACATCTCTGCTCTGTTCTGCCCAGTTGGTGGTGCTGAGTGTATGAAGAAGATGGCTGCTTACCTTGGTAAGGTAGCGCCTGAGAAGGAGCCTACCGTAGCAACTGTTCGTTGCGGTGGCGTATGTAGCAAGCGTCCTCGTACCAACGAGTACAACGGTACCAAGAAGTGTTCTGTTGCCGCTTCGTTCTATGCTGGCGAGACTGCTTGTGCTTATGGTTGTTTGGGTTATGGCGATTGTGTCGATGCTTGCCAGTTCGACGCCATCAAGGTTAATCCCGAGACTGGTATTGCCGAGGTTGATGCCGACAAGTGTACAGCTTGTGGTGCTTGTGTTAAGGCTTGTCCCAAGGCTATCATTGAGCTTCGCAAGAAGTGGCCCAAGAACCGCGCCGTGTATGTGAGCTGTGTATCGAAGGACAAGGGTGCCGTTACGATGAAGGCCTGCAAGGCTGGTTGCATCGGTTGCGGTAAGTGTGCCAAGGTTTGTGCGTTCGGTGCTATTACAGTGGAGAATGGTGTTGCTTACATCGATTCACAGAAGTGTAAGTTGTGCCGCAAGTGCGTTAATGAGTGTCCTACGGGCGCTATCGTTTTGAAGGGTATGGATCCCCTTCCCAAGGAGCCCAAGGCCCCTGTCGCAAAGCCCGCAACACCTGCTGCTGAGCCCAAGAAGGCTGATGTAGTGGAGAAGAAAGAGAGTGTAAACGAGCAGAAATAAAGATTTTGGTATGAAGACATTTCCTATAGGCGGAGTTCATCCGTCGGATAATAAACAATGGAGCTGCAATAAGGCTATCGAGACTTTGGCTCTTCCCGATGTCGTAAACATTCCGCTCGGACAGCACATCGGTGCCCCCGCAACAGCTAAGGTTGCCAAGGGTGATAAGGTACTCACAGGTCAGCTCATCGCTGAGGCTACAGGCTTTATGTCGGCCAATATTCACTCACCCATCTCGGGTACGGTTACAGCCGTGGATATGTTGCCTAATGGCCAGGGCGTGCGCCAGATGATGATTACTATCAAGCGCGAGGGCGACGAGTGGATGCCCGAGATTGATCTCTCGAAGGAGATTAAGCGCGAGTGCGAGTTGGACTCAGCCGCTATCATCGCAAAGATTAAGGACGCAGGTATCGGAGGAATGGGTGGTGCTACTTTCCCCACTCACGTTTAGCTCTCGATTCCTAATGGTTGCAAGGCTGAGTTCTTGATTATCAACGGTGTTGAGTGTGAACCTTATCTTACATCTGACCACCGCACCATGCTCGAGCGTGGCGAGGAGTTGCTGGTAGGTGTTGAGATCCTGAAGAAGGCACTGGGCGTTGATCGTGCGATTATCGGTGTTGAGAACAATAAGCCCGATGCTATCGCATCTTTGACTGGTATAATCAAGGAGAAGAAGTTTGCCATCGAGGTTGAGCCCCTGAAGGTTCAGTATCCCCAGGGTGGTGAGAAGCAACTCATCGCTGCCGTAACAGGCCGCGAGGTGCCACCTCCTCCTGCTCTTCCTATCCACGTAGGTGCTGTGG
>JAZQSN010000103.1:0-10282 GCA_045630065.1 Alistipes sp. | reverse complement strand
CAGCATGTAAAGGAGATTGAGAGCGTAACAAATCACGACGTTAAGGCTGTTGAGTATCTTTTGAAGGAGAAGCTCGAGCAGTTGGGACTTAACGACTACCGCGAGTTTGTTCACTTTGGTCTTACATCACAGGATATCAACAATACGGCTACTCCCCTTTTGTTGGAGGAGGCTCTGGCCGAGGTATATCTGCCTGCATTGCACGAGTTGGTTGACAAGATCTACTCGCTCGCTGAGCAGTGGGAGGATGTGCCTATGTTGGCGCACACTCACGGTCAGCCCGCATCACCCACACGTCTTGGCAAGGAGTTCAAGGTATTCGTTGAGCGTCTGGAGCGTCAGATTGACCTTTTGCAGGATGTTGAGCCTATGGCTAAGTTTGGTGGTGCAACAGGTGGCTTCAATGCTCACAATGTGGCTTACCCCGAGATTGACTGGGTGGAGTTTGGTAACAACTTCGTAGACTCGCTCGGTTTGGTGCGTGCACAGTACACCACACAGATTGAGCACTACGATAATTTGGCAGCTACATTTGATGCACTCAAGCGCATTAACACAATTTTGACTGACCTTGCTCGCGATATGTGGACATATATCTCTATGGAGTACTTCCGCCAGCAGGTTAAGAAGGGAGAGGTTGGCTCATCGGCTATGCCCCACAAGGTTAACCCCATCGACTTCGAGAATGCCGAGGGTAACTTCGGTGTGGCAAATGCTATCTATGAGCACCTTGCGGCAAAGCTTCCCATCTCGCGTATGCAGCGCGACTTGACCGACTCAACAGTTTTGCGCAACGTGGGTGTTCCCGTAGCACATACCCTCATCGGTTTTGCGTCATTGCAGAAGGGCTTGGGCAAGGTAATCTTGAACGAGGCTGCACTCGCTGCCGATTTGGAGGATAACTGGGCTGTAGTTGCCGAGGCTATGCAGACCATCTTGCGCCGTGAGGCATATCCCAACCCCTACGAGGCATTGAAGGCCTTGACTCGCACAGGTGGTCACATCACCGAGCAGACTATCAAGGAGTTTGTCGAGACACTCGATGTGCCCGAGAGCGTTAAGGCTGAGCTTCGTGCCATCACACCGCACAACTACGTGGGCGTTGTAAAATAGCAAGATTTCGTCTCACAATAGAGGCAGGGCCGAGGGTCCTGCCTTTTTTTATCCCCGAAAACCGCGAGTAAGAGCAGAGACGTCTCCCTATTTATAGTGAAATATTGTAGCTCATGCACTATTTTTAATATTTCTTATTATATTTGCCGTCGCAAATGGTTTTAAAGGTGTTGAAATATCTCCGCACCACGATTTCTTCGTGGCTCTTGCTTTTGCTCTTTATCGAGTACGTAGGTGGCATATCGCTATTTATGCACAGCCACGTAATCAATGGAGAGGAGATTTTTCACTCTCACATCTACAACGGCACTGCAGAGCAACCCAATCACAGCCACTCACAGCAGCAGGCAAATGTCATCGCCGTCCTATCGACATTCGTTGCGGTGTCAGTCTTCACTCCGTTCATATTAGGTAAGCCTATCGAGGCTCGCTTTTCGTATCTGCGTGAAACTGCGCAGAATATCATCCAGCAATGTAGTTTCAACCTGCATCTGCGCGCTCCACCCGTAGTAATGTAATTTCCGCCACACCCTCTCGGCAGGGTGTATGTCATTGTGCCCACTGCGGGCGCACTATGCCCACATGCCTATGGTGCATACATATATTAATTACATTACTTACATACTCAATGAAGACACGACTTTTATTTATCATAGTGCTTCTGACTGCGGTCCTCGGCCTTGGTCAGCAGGCGCACGCACAACGTAACAACGCAAGTATCCACGGACATATTGTTCACGCTCAAACTCGCGAGCATATTCCATTCGTAACCATTTCCATTAAGGATACCTCAATCGGCGTGCTGGCCGATGCAACAGGACACTTCAGCCTAAAAAACATCACCCCGGGCGAATATACTATCGTTGCCGAGGCTGTAGGTTTGAAAACCGTTGAGCAGGCAATCAAACTGGAGGCTAACAAGACTGCAGATATAAGTTTCGTCATGGAGGATCAGACTCTGACCATGGACGAAGTGGTCGTGTCGGCAACACGCAATGAGACCAACAAAAAGAGCACCGCTACAATTGTAAATGTCGCCTCGGCCAAACTATTCGAGAACACCGCCTCAACCAACCTTGCCGAGTCGATGGCTTTCCAGCCGGGTCTAAGAGTAGAGAACACCTGCGGTAACTGCGGTGCCGTGCAGCTTCGTATCAACGGCCTGGATGGTCAGTATTCGCAGATTCTGCTCGACTCGAGCCCCATCTTCTCATCTCTTGCAGGTGTATATGGACTGGAGCAGCTGCCCGTAGCTATGGTAGAGCGCGTGGAGGTTATCCGCGGTGGAGGTTCTGCTCTCTTTGGCTCTAACGCTATCGGTGGCGTAGTAAACATCATCACCAAAGAGCCCCTGAGCAACTCGCTCTCATTAGCCCATACAACCAACATAATGGAGAGTGGCGATGCAGAGTTCAACACTTCGCTCAACGGCTCATTCGTATCGGATGATCGTCGTGCAGGAGTATATATTTTTGGAATGGTAAAGGATCGTGACGCCTACGACCGTAACGACGACGGCTTTACCGACATTACAAGCATGCTCTCACGCACAATCGGATTCCGTGGCTACTACAAGACATCTGCCACATCGAAACTTACTGCCGAGTATCATAATATCAGCGAGTTCCGCCGTGGTGGCGACAATATCAACCTACCTCCCCACATGGCCGAGATTGCCGAGCAGGTCGACCACAACATCAATGGAGGTAGTCTGCGATGGAACTACTACGCACCCAATACTCGCCACTTCGTGGATATCTACACCTCAGCACAGGGAATTGGCCGTGACAGCTACTACGGCACAGGTAAGGATCCTAACGCATACGGTCGCACTGAGGATGTAACCATTGTTGCTGGTGCACAGTATAGCTATGTATTCAACAAGTGCCTCTTTATGCCAGCACAGTTCACCGTAGGATTTGAGTATTCATACAACGACCTTGACGACCACTCTATCGGCTTCGATCGCTCAATTCAGCAGACTGTACGCACGGCTGGTGTATTTGTACAAAACGAGTGGAAAAACGACAAGGTAAACTTCGTAATCGGCGGCCGTTTCGACAAACACAATATGATGGAGAACATAATCTTCTCGCCTCGTGCCAACCTTCGCTATAGCCCCCACGAGAATGTAGGACTTCGCGTAAGCTATTCGAGCGGTTATCGTGCCCCACAGGCTTTTGACGAGGATTTGCATATCGACGCAGTGAACAACCAGTCATCAATCATCCAGCTCGACCCCAACCTCAAGCCCGAGTACTCACACAGCTTCAGCGCCTCGGCCGACCTCTATCACAACTTCGGCGCATTGCAGGCAAACCTTCTGGTAGAGGGCTTCTACACCATGCTAGACGATGTATTTGCATTGGCAAAGACGGGAGAGAATGAGGCTGGATATATTATTCAGACTCGTTACAACGCATCGGGTGCTAAAGTGCGTGGTCTGACCGCAGAGCTGAAACTGGGTATTCCCGACGTATTCGAGTTCCAGGCCGGCTACACCTTCCAGCGCAGCCACTATAACGAGCCCGAGGAGTGGTCTGACAACGTAGAAGCACAGCGCCGTATGTTCCGCACGCCCGACCACTACGCTTACTTCACCGCATCGGGCAACATCACCCGCCAGCTCAAAGCTTCGCTATTTGGCAACTACACAGGCCAAATGCTCGTGCAGCACAATGCAGGTTACATCGACACAGACCGCTCAGAACTCACCCCATCGTTCTGGGATGTGGGTCTAAAACTAAGCTACAACTTCCAGCTCACCCACACCATCGGCATGGAGCTCAATGGTGGTGTTAAGAATATCTTCGATGCCTACCAGAGCGACATCGACCGTGGCGCATTCCGCGACTCGGTATATATCTATGGTCCGATGATGCCCCGCACATTCTTCCTCGGGCTTAAGTTTACACTATAATATAATAGGAGCAGAATAATATCAAGAGTATAACCAAACACCCCCGCCAGTTACCTGACGGGGGTGTTTTATTGCTTGCTTTAAAGATTCTTACTTGATATAGACCTCGAGCAGCGTAGCCTGACCTCTAAGCTCCACCATATCGGCCTCGGCCGGGATAAGCACAAGCTCGTAGGGGGTGATATGCTCAATATGCTCACCCATCACCACATCAGCCTCGCCCTCGGCGCAGATATATAGCACAAAAGAGTCGAGCGACGCATAGTCGAACTCCTTCTTGCCGTTAAGGGCAATCATATTGGTGGTGAAATAGGGGCAATCGACAATACCCACAGCCTGATTCTCTTTGGCGGTATAATGCTTGTAGCAGGCGGCAGCATCGCTACCAAAGTCGATGGCATCGACAGCCAAGGCTGTGTGCAACTCACGGGGCTGGCCTTTGGCATCGACACGATTCCAATCGTATATACGATAAGTGATATCTGAGGTCTGCTGAATCTCAATCACATCGACTCCGCTACCCAAAGCGTGAATGGTACCCGCAGGGATGAAAAACACATCGCCCTTCTTGACCTGCACACGATTCATAATCTCAGGCAGACGATCCTCATTTACAGCCGCCAAATACAGCTCACGCGAAAGATTAGCATCCTTGAAGCCGATATATATCGAGGCACCCTCGCGACAACCCGCGATGTACCACATCTCTGTCTTGCCGTAAGAGTCGTGGCGCTCGGCCGCCAACTCATCGTCGGGGTGTACCTGTACCGAAAGCGTATCGCAGCACTCGAGGCTCTTGATAAGAAGCGGGAAGGTAAGACCATAGCGATCGTAGTTCTTCTCGCCTACAAGATTGCCCATATACACCTCGACAAGTTCCTCGATGGTGTTGCGCTTGAGGTAACCATTGGCTACCACCGACTCATCGCCAGCAACCGACGAAAGCTCCCAACACTCGCCATAGGGTTTCGAGGGGTCAATCTTTGCACCCTTGCCCTGCTTCACACACGAAAGCAACTCGGTGCCGCCCCACAGACGCTCCTTGAGGCGCGGAATGAATTTTATTGGATATAACATAATTTCGCTGGTTTTACTCCTGCTCAAAAAGTGCCTCAACACACTCTATCACCTCATCTGCCGTAGCATTGAGGGGGAAAATCCTTGCCGGCTCCAAAGTAAATATCTCGTGCTCACGCTTGAATGCCTGCTCGCCTGCACCTGTGATGTTGAGCATAATGGTGGCATCCTTCTCCACCTTGCCATCCTGTACAGCCTTGATGAGTGTTGCCGTAGCCACCGCTGCCGCAGGGTGAATATCTACGCCCTCCAACTCCTCGAAGAACTTTGCAGCCTTGCGGGCCTGAGCGTTTGTTGCAACCAGAATCTCGCCATTGGTAGCCTTCAGCGCATCGTACAATCCTCCTCTGATACCATAGGGAGGTCTGCGATTCGAGAGCACCTTGGCGTCGATGATAGCCACGTCGCGACGAGCCTTGTCAGCATCGTACGGGAGCATAGCACGCGAGTCGGCACGCCAAGCATCGTACATAGGCACGAAGGGTGCGTTCTGCGACACCATCAGTTTCATTATATTGCTACCATACTTTCCATCCTCGATAAGACGCATATTGGCCTCCCACGCTGCAATGGCGCCCGTACCGCTACCCACTGCCTGGAAGTAGTAGTCGGGAATGCGACCAATGGTCGTTGCTGCAGAGAGTACGGTGGTTGCCATACCGTCGCGGCGAGCCACATTCTTGGCTCCGCCCTCGGCATAGAAACGGGGCGACTTAAGAGCCAGGTCGCTGAGGTAAATAGCATCGAAATAGTCGCCACCCTTCTCACAAGCGATGAGTTTCACGCAGGGGTTGATAGGCTTCTCAAACCACATAGCCGAGAGATTGTCTGCCGGCACCGAGAGCAACAACGGAATGTTATTCTCTGAGCATACCTTGGCAAAGGCACGCGCTGTGTTACCAGCCGAAGCCACCACGAGGATGCGCTTTTCGCTCGCGTCCATACGACCGCAAACGCTGTATGCCTCGGTCTCCTTGAATGAGCCGGTGGTCATATTGGCGCCGTGGCGTGGCGAGTAGCCGTTCAGGGTGATATAGAGATTCTCCAGACCCAAATGCTTTGCCAGACCCTCGCTACGATAGGTCACGGGGGCTGCCGAGCCCTTAAGCAGACGCTTTACGGGCAACCAGTCGCAGAAGGTGTAGAAACCCCACTCATCGCCCTTGAGCTCCAACTCCTTTTTGTCGTAGATGGCACGCACGAGCGAAGGTGCTTCGCACTCTTTATCCTCGAGTACCCAACCTGTATCTTCAAATTTGCGCTCTGAGGCCACGCAGCAAAGCGTATAGGCCGTTGGTTTGAAATCTTTCATTTCTTGTTTGCGTTGTTTGGTTTTCTTATCATGCAAAATTAAGAATTTTAAATGAATTTTGTCGCGTAATTTCGTCGAAAATTGACTACATTTGTAGAAATAACTACTACTAACTATATGGCGCAGGAAAATTACGATATTTTTATCAGCTACTCTCGCAAGGACTCCGCTATTGCCGACCAGATTTGTGCTGCGCTCGATAGCGCGGGTATTACCTATTTTATCGACCGCCAGGGAATAGGCGGAGGATTTGAGTTCCCCGCAGTTTTGGCCGAAAACATCGTTAATTCTAAGATCTTTTTACTATTGGCAAGTAAAAATTCTTATGAATCTAAATTCACAATGAATGAGATAGTTTTCGCTTTCAATAAGAAGCCTAAAAATGCTATTTTGCCCTATATTATCGACAACTCTTCGTTGCCGATAAGTCTGGAGTTTGTCTTTGCGGGTATAAATTGGCGCAATATGACCGAACACCCTATTGATCCAACGCTTGTTGATGATCTACTTAAATTATTGGGACGCGAGCGGGAGAACAAGGTGGTTGAAGACGCGGAGGTAGCGACTGAGACAACGCCTCATTTAACTGAGCGCGAGAAGCATCTATTGAGTTTACATAATCTAGAATTTGTAATTTTTAAAGAAAATGGTAAATATGGCTTTAAGCTAAGATCAACTGGCGAGATTGTTATCCCTTTGAAGTATGATGCTGCGTATGATTTCCGCGAAGGCTTAGCGGCGGTTGATTTAAATGGTAAATGGGGATTTATAGATAAAACAGGCAAAGATGTTATTCCTTTTAAGTATGATAATGGAGGTTATTTCTGCGATGGCTTGGTAAATGTCAAATTAAATGGCAAATTGGGTTATATAGATAAAACAGGCAAAGAGGTTATTCCTTTTAAGTATGATGGCGGAAGTTATTTCTACGATGGCTTGGCAAATGTATCTTTAAATAGTAAAAATGGTTTTATAGATAAGACAGGCAAAGAGGTTATTCCTTTGAAGTATGATATTGCAAGTGATTTCTACGCTGGCTTGGCGAGAGTGAATATAGGTGCAAAATGGAATAATGTATCCCGTAAAAAAGAAGGAGGCAAATGGGGTTATATAGATAAAACAGGTAAAGAGGTTATTCCTTTAAAGTATGATGATGCAAGTGATTTCTACGATGTCTTGGCGAAGGTTAAATTAAATAACAAATGGGGCTATATAGATAAAACAGGTAAAGAGGTTATTCCTTTAAAGTATGATGATGCGTGGCGTTTTGAATTTGGTAAAGCAAAAGTAATGACTAAAAATATATTTGGCATTGAGAAAGAGTTCTACATCGACAAAAACGGTAATCGTGTAGAGGAATAACGTCACTCCACCAAACGAATGTGAGGATTGGAGTCTCTAACGGGAAAATAGAGAGTGCAGAGGTGTCAATCTTCGAAACTATTGGTTTTTCGGTGGCACAACGTTTTAGCGAAAAGGGAAAAATCTATATATTTGTCATAGAAATCTTAAATTAACAACTAAAATATCATTACTATGAAACGTGTTCTATTCACATTAGCCTTGTGCCTTGTAGCCGTTGGCGCTATGGCACAAAACACCAAGAAAGAGGACTGGGCTCAGTTCTACCGCTACGCCGAGGCTAACGAGAAGGTTACCACTCGCCCCGACGCTGTATTTATGGGTAATTCTATAACCGACAATTGGGCTCGCTTCGACGCCGAATTCTTCGCCAAGAACAACTTTGTGGGCCGTGGTATCAGTGGTCAGACCTCGTCGGAGATGCTGGTGCGCTTCCGTCGCGATGTTATCGACCTGAATCCTCGCTGCGTGGTTATTCTTTCGGGAACGAACGATGTGGCACGCAACAATGGTTACATCTCGCCCGAGAATACGCTGGGTAACATCATCTCGATGTGCGAGCTGGCTAAGGCCAATGGCATTGAGGTTATCCTCTGCTCGGTAACTCCCACCTCGGTATTTGGCTGGCGCAAGGAAATTTCGCCCGCACAACCCATCCGCGACTTGAATAAGATGCTGGAGGCCTATGCCAAGGAGGCCGGCATCTACTTCCTGAACTACTACCCCGCCCTGACTGACGACCTGGGTGGTCTTCCCGCAAAGTGGAGTACCGACACCTGCCACCCCAACCTGGAGTGCTACCGCACCGTGATGGAGCCTATGGTTTGCGATGCTATTAACAAGGTGCTGAAGACCCCCAAGAAGAAGTTGCACACCCCGATGCCCGTTGAGTAACAGAGCTATAGAATGGAAGGTTAGCAGTACCTTTCGTAAGATTATTTCACCCCTGCCATAGATATGACAGGGGTGAAATCATTTTATTTAGACCATATAATAGTCAATAACGGGCGAGTGCGGTGCAAATAGCTATTTTTTGTGCACACACGGTAGGATAATGAAAGTTTTTTCCTTATTTTTGTCATATATTGCTTTATTATGAAACGAATCGTTGTAGTCCTTTTTATGCTCGCCTCACTGAGCGCGTGTCAGCGCGGTGTCAAATACGACATCGAGGGTCGCCTTGTGCAGAGGGCTGCCAGCACAGTATATCTGGTGGTGCAGAATAACTCCACCGACACGTTAGCCTCGGCCACGGTAGGCCGCGACAACACGTTCCGCCTGCAAGGTCGCGTGAATGAACCCACAACAGCTTTCGTGTGCGACGACAACGGCAATGCGTTGGCAATGCTGCTCACCGAGAGTAGCCCAGTAACCCTTCGCGCACTCGAGGGGGGCGGATACATAGCCGAGGGAGGCCCCGTGAACGACAAATATAACCTTATCGTAAACCGACTCTCCGACGTGGCGCAGCAGATTGTCTCGCTCGATGTGACATCGGAGTATGCAGGCGAGATGTACGAGTCGCTGGTGGCAAAATACAACGACATCCTCTCAACAGCAATAACCGACAACTTGGACAACATAATAGGTGTAGAACTCTTCACCTCGCAGGAGTCACGCACGATGACGGCCGAGGATATGCGAGTACGCCTAAAGCAATTCTCGCCCAAAATGCGCAACACGACTCCGCTACGCGAGTTTGAGCATTACATCGAAGTATTCGCCCGCAGCGAGGTTGGACAGCCGTTCATCGACGTAGAGTTGCAAAACATCACAGGCGACAAGACCTCACTCTCGGAGTTGTGCGGCAAGGGCAAGTGGGTATTGCTCGACTTTTGGGCTACGTGGTGCGAGCCTTGCCTGATGGAGCTACCCTATCAGCAGGAGGCTTACAGCCGATATGCCCTGCGTGGATTTGAGATATGTGCCGTGTCGCTCGACCGCGACACAGACCGTTGGCGCTCGTTCGTAGCACAGAACAATATGCTGTGGACACACCTTATAGACTCGCAAGAGCAGGGTTCGGCAGCCGAAACATATGCTCTAACGGCTTTGCCTACCAACTTCCTCATCTCGCCCGATGGGGTGATTGTAGCACGCAATATCTATGGCGAGGAACTTTTGCACGAATTATCGCATTGTTTCGAGTAATTTTTTCGAACAATCAAAAGTGTGAAAATCAAGCCATTGCCGAAAAAGGATAAAAATATCCTAAAAAAACTTTACAAAAGATTTGCACAAGAAGAAAAAGTGCTGTATATTTGCACTCGCAATCAGCAAATGGCTCCGTAGCTCAACTGAATAGAGTACTTGACTACGGATCAAGCGGTTACAGGTTTGAATCCTGTCGGAGTCACTTAAGAAAGCAAAAATATATGGAGAGCAAATCGCCCTCCATATTTTTTTTGTTCTATTTCAGGGTGTTATACTGATTTCATTCTCTTGCCAAAGCCTTACGAAATCTTACATTTTCAGTGTAATTTCTCCGCTGATTCTCC
>JAZQSN010000102.1:0-33342 GCA_045630065.1 Alistipes sp. | reverse complement strand
GTTTGACATCTCACGAAGAGCCTGTGCCCAACGTGAAGTAGAGTCAGCCATTACCAACACCTTAAGACCCATAGCACGGTAGTACTCGCCAATGGTCATACCGGTATAAACCGATGCCTCACGAGCCGCAACGGGCATATTAGAGGTGTTACAGATAATGATGGTACGCTCCATAAGTTTGTGGCCTGTACGAGAGTCGATCAGCTCGGGGAACTCGGCGAAGATCTCCACAACCTCGTTAGCACGCTCACCGCACGCTACGATGATGATAACATCAGCCTCAGCCTGCTTTGAGATGGCGTGCTGAAGCACGGTCTTACCAGCACCGAAGGGACCAGGGATAAAGCCTGTACCACCCTCTGCGATGGGGTTGAAAGTATCGATAGCGCGCACACCAGTCTCCATAACGCGTGAGGGACGGGGCTTCTCGACATAGCAACGGATGGGCTGCTTAACGGGCCACTTCTGTACCATTGTTACGGGGTACTCGTTGCCATCCTTATCAGCCAAAACTGCTACCGTGTCGGTTACCTTATACTCACCTGCAGCTGTTACGCTCTTAACGGTGTAAGAACCCTGCATAATGAAAGGAACCATAATCTTGTGGTCAACCCACTGCTCCTTAACCTGACCAAGCCAATCGCCAGCGGTTACCTTATCGCCAACATTTGCCAGCGGAGTGAACTCCCACTTACGCTCGAAGTCGATGGGCTCGGTGATCGATCCGCGAGCGATGAACAGACCGTCCATCTTCTCCAAATCGTTCTGCAGACCATCGTAGTTACGCGACAACAAACCGGGAGCCAACGTAGCCTCAAGCATATGGTCCATAAACTCCACCTTGTCGCCGATCTTCAAGCCTCGGGTACTATCGTACACCTGCACATAGGCGTCGTCGCCTATGACCTTGATGACCTCGGCCATCATTCGTGTATCACCGCAGTAAACATAGCAAATCTCGTTCTGGCCCACAGCGCCGTCGGCCTTAACGATTACGATGTTCGAGATGATACCGTTTACACGTCCTAAAGTTTTCATTTACGTTTTATGTAGTTTTATTGTTTATTTACCAGTTCCTTGCCGTCCAACTCTGACATAATGCGGTCGAGCATCTGGCGACCACGCTTGGGATCGAGCAGAGCCCAACGTGCAACGATGTTAACACGCACCAGGTACGACAAAATAGCGTTGATATCGAAGTAATCGCGTGCAGCCAAATCAACGGCCTGCTCCCAGCGTACGAGGTCGATCTTATGCTCCTTCTCCACCAGGTTCTGCTCGTCGTTCACCGCAGCGATAACGGCGTCGATATATTGCAACTCGCCACGCAGACCGAAGTCGGCTGCCGACGAACGCTGCAACTGCTCCACAATCTCACCCTTGCCTACCGTTACGCTCGACGCAGCACGACCCGTAGCACGGGCAACGGCAACAGCCGAGATATTACGCAACGTACGGTCGAATGCGGCCCACTCGCGAAGGAAGCGGCTGCTCGAATGAGCACACTCCTCGTAATAAGCCTCAAAGAGCGAGCGTTCGAACGACTGATCGAGATTTACACCCTTTGCCCACTGCTCGTCGTCGGGCTCACCCTCCTGCTGCTCGGCGATGGCATAGGCCTTGATGACGCGGGCCATACGCTCGGGCAACGCCTTAGGCTCGGCCAGCTCAGCCTCCAACTGCTCGCGGGTAAGGTTACCCAGCGGGTTGTAGGCCTCGCGCGAAGCACGCAAAGCGATGATATTCTCACAGTCGTAATAGCCGTAGAGCAGACGCACAACACGAGCATCGGCACCTGTGAGCTCCTCCAAAATCTCGTCGATAATCTCGCGAGCGTCGAAGCCCTTGGTGTCGGCATCGAGCGTGTACTCACGCAATCCGGCTACCAAACAGTAATAATTCTTATTTCCAAACATAGGAACTATGCCTTAAAGATGAGTTGTGCCACTTTCTCGCGCAGGTAGCCACCCAAAAGTGCCTCTACGCTCTCGTCAGAGAATGAGATGTAGTAACCGCCATTCTTCTCACCTACCTTGAAGCCACTCTTAACATCGGCCGAGTAACCAACCTCGATACCCTCTGACAAAAGAGCCTTGGTAGCAGCATCCATAGCCTCACCCAGCTCAGCCTTCTTAGCCTCGGGCAGAAGTGCGCAGAGCTCAGCCTTGGCGCCATTGTTCCAGCCATTGGCTACTGCGAGCAAAATATCCTTGATGAATGCGGGGTCGAGATTAGCGCTCTTAACGCCCTCGCCGGCACACTTGGCTACGATAAGGTTCTCGATCTCGGCCTTAATCTTGGCTACGGCCTGCTTGCCTGCCAATGAAATCTCAGTCATTGCATTCTTCTCGATATCGGCAGCCTTGGTCTCGGCAGCAGCTACAATCTCAGCAGCGCGTGCCTCAGCCTCAGCTACAATCTTTGCGGCATTACTCTTCGCCTCGGCAACCAGATTTTCTGCCTCGGCGCGACCCTTCTCCAGACCCTCCTGAAAAAGCTTGTCAGTCAATTCTTGAAGTTTTGAATTTCCCATTGAAGTGATATAGTTTTAGTTTAGTTCTTTCTGTTTCGGTCGGTTGTGTACTTGTGGCGGTTGGTCCATTTTGGCACATATACGTCTATGCCAATGTATAAAGTACTTGACAAAAATAAACGAATTACGCATAACTTCCAAATTTTTCCCTTTCTTTTTACTACGTAAAGACCAATTTAAGACCTCATTTGTAACGCAAAAGAACAATCTCCACACTATGCATCCACATTCATATTTATGCACCCGAATCGTGACACGGGGAAAAAGTAGATGCAGGGCTTTATAAAATCAAAAAAAATAGGTCGCCGACGTTATCCGCAGCGACCCGACTATATATTATTAAGGTATAAATTCAGTTACTACCCTACCGGCTACATTGGCTGATGCTCGGGACGGAGCAAATCCTGCACTACCTTGACAGGCGAGAAAGTGGTAATAGGCACTTCAACAAGCACCGTATTCCACTTGGCCATTGCGCCATTCCACAAGCCTGGTAACTCCTGCGCACGCAGCTCTCGACCACCGCTCGACTTCGATGAAATGAAGCCTGTTGTGGGGTCGGTATATTGGGTCAAATCGAATTTATTTGTACGCGAATCCTTAACACCGCAAACCAAATCTACGGGGTTGAACTGGGTAGCCGACTGCATCAGATGCATATCCGCAGGAGCAATCTGGCTTGACTCGGCAATTTGCAACGACTCGGTTCCGTCACCACCATCCACCCAGAATGGGCCTCCGCCGGGCTCACCCTGGTTGCGAACCACACCGCAGACGCGGATGGGACGGTTGAGCACCGCCTTGAGCAGAGCAGTATTATAATCCTCGGGGAGTTTTACGCACAGACGCTTCTCAACGAAGTCGGCAATGGGCGTCAAGTCGGCACCGCCAACCTCCAGCACCTTCAAATACTCAAATGCCTGCTCCTGCAACTCGAGCAGCAGGCCGGCCAGAGCCTTCTTATACTTAACGGTATCGCCACGACGCTCGTCGGTGGTTACGTTGTCGATATTCTTCACGAAGATTATGTCGGCATCGATATCGTTAAGATTCTCAATCAAAGCACCGTGACCTGCGGGACGGAACAAGAGTTTGCCCTCGTCGGTACGGAAAGGTGTATTATCAGGATTAACTGCGATAGTGTCGGTCGAAGGTTTCTGCACCGAGAATGAGATGTTGTACTTCACGCCAAAGCGCTCCTCGAAGATGGGCTGTGATGACTCAAGCACCTCCAGAAATCCATCCTTATGCTCAGCCGAGACGGTGAAGTGAATATACACCTCATCACCCGTGCGGGCATACAATGCACCCTCAACAAGATGCTCCTCAACGGCCTTGCGTGCTCCATCGGGATATGAGTGGAAGGTAACCAAACCCTTTGGCTTTGAGCCGTAGTTAAGGCCACCCTTGATGATAAGCTCCACAATCTCCTCGTCGGGCGAATCGGGCATAATATACTCAGAGAGTTCGGGCCAGAAGGCGAAGTGCTCGATGTTCTCCAACAGGCGGTCGATACCTGCCGTGCGCTTGTCGTCGTTCACATACTCGAAGAGTTCCTTAAACATACGTGTAGCGGCACCCGAAGCCGGCACAAACTTAACCACCTTGAGCGATGTGGCTGTATCATCATAACGAGCCACGGCTGCATCAATAGCCTGCTCATCGAGGGACAGCACACCATCGCCAACCGACGCGGCACGCACTACAGGCAGGAAGGGAAAGCCTTGACGAAAATTATTGATTTGTTGTTCAACCTGAGCCTCAGTAAGGCCATGTTGGGTAATCTGTTGCAAATCTTCGTGTGTAAACATAACCATTGAATTTATTATATTTTACTAGCTAAATATCTGACAAAGCAGGCCTGAGACCTACGATAGAGGTCAAAATTTATTCAAATTTACGAAATATTTTCTAACTTTGTCGCATATAGTATTCATTTATTTTCTCAAACTTGAGATAAACGCAGAAAAAACTTACTAATATGAGAAAACTTTCACTTCTTTTTGCAATGCTTACAATAGCATTGTCGGCAGCAGCCGCTCCTCTGTGGATGCGCTATCCTGCCATCTCACCCAACGGCGAGAGGATCGCTTTTACCTACAAGGGCAGCATCTATGTAGTATCATCAAAGGGTGGCGAGGCTGTACGCCTCACCTCGCCCGAAATGCATAGCACAATGCCCGTATGGTCGCCCGACTCACGCACTGTTGCATTTGCAGCCGACCGTTACGGCAATTTCGACGTCTTCACCGTGCCCGCCACAGGAGGCGCCCCTACACGTATCACAACACACTCATCGAAGGAGGAGCCCTATGCCTTCTCGAACGATGGCCAGAAGATTTACTTCGGTGCATCGATCTCTGACCCCGCATCGAGCGCTCTGTTCCCCAAGAGCTCGATGGGCGAGTTGTACGCAGTAAGCGTTAAGGGTGGTCGCACCGAGCGAGTATTGGCTACACCTGCGCAGTTTATCGACTTTAGCCGCGACGGCAAGCAGTTCGTATATCAGGACCGCAAGGGTGGCGAGGATGACTTCCGCAAGCACCACACATCGTCAATTACGCGCGACTTGTGGCTCTACAACACCACCACAGGCAAGCACACTCAGCTCACCGACTGGGCTGGCGAGGACCGCAACCCCATCTACGCCGATGGCGACAAGACCATCTACTTCCTTAGCGAGCGTGGCGGCACCTACAACGTATGGTCGATGCCCGCAGCCGACACCAAGCAGGCAAAGCAGGTAACTAAGTTCAACACTCACCCTGTACGCTTCCTCACAATGGCCGAGAACGGCACTTTGTGCTTTGGCTACAATGGCGAGGTTTATACTATGGCAGCAGGTGGCTCGGCAAAGAAGCTCGACGTTGAGATTACATCGGACGAGCCCACAAACAAGACCGAGCGTCTGAACGTAACAGGCGGTAGCAACACTACCCTTTCGCCCGACGGCAAGCAGATTGCATTTGTTTCTCGTGGTGAGATTTTCGTTACTTCGGTAGATTATACAACCACAAAGCAGATTACCACAACAGCCGAGTCGGAGTCTTCACCCTCGTTTGGTGCCGACAGCCGCACTTTGGCCTACGCATCGGAGCGCAACGGCTACTGGAACATCTACACTGCAAAGATTGTTCGCGACGAGGAGCCTAACTTCGCCAATGCAACCATTATCGAGGAGAAGCCCTTGTTCAAGGATTCGAAGATTGACCGTACGATGCCCAAGTTCTCGCCCGACGGCAAGGAGCTGGCATTTGTTGAGAACCGCGAGCGTTTGATGGTTATGGATATGGCCTCTGGTAAGGTACGCCAGGTGACCGACGGCTCAAAGCACTACTCAACCACCGGCAGCATCGACTTCCACTGGTCACCCGACGGCAAGTGGTTTGCACTCTCATACACAGGCAACGGCCACGACCCCTACTCTGACATCGGTCTTGTAAGCGCACAGGGTGGCGAGATTTATAACCTCACCAACACAGGTTACTTCGACGAGGGTCCCCAGTGGGTACTCGACGGCAACGCACTGCTCTTCGCAACCGACCGCTATGGTATGCGTAGCCACGCATCGTGGGGTTCGGAGTACGACGTGATGATTGTCTATCTGAACCGCAAGGCGATGGAGATTGCACAGATGAGCAAGGAGGATTACGAGTACTACAAGGAGGCTGAGAAGAAGGCCAAGGAGGACGAGAAGAAGGATGGCGAGAAGAAGGATGAGAAGAAGGATGAGGTTAAGCCCATCAACATCGAGCTCGACAACATCGACGAGCGCATCTTCCGCCTCACTCCCACCTCAGGCGATTTGAGCGGCTATACATTGAGCAAGGAGGGCGACAAGCTCTACTACATCATCTCTTACGAGGGTAAGTACGATATGTGGGAGTTGAACCTCCGCGACCGCGAGAACAAGGCTATCCAGCGTGGCATCGGTGGTGGCTCATTGGTATGGGACAAGAAGCACGAGAATATGTACCTCCTGGGCAGCCAGATGAAGAAGTTCAAGGGTGGCACAGGCAACCCCACATCGATTGGTGTTCGTGCCGATATGACACTTGACCGCGCTGCCGAGCGTGAGTATATGTTCGACCGCGTGTATCGCCAGGAGAAGGCTCGCTTCTACCACGTTGATATGCACGGTGTGAAGTGGGATGCTATGCGTGACAACTACGAGCGCTTCCTGCCCCACATCGACAACAACTACGACTTTGCAGAGATGCTCAGCGAGTGGCTCGGTGAGTTGAACGTATCGCACACCGGCGGTCGTTATACCCACCCCACAACAACGAGCGACGACCAGACTGCCGACCTTGGTCTATTCTTCGACCACAACCGCGCAGGCAAGGGTCTCTTCGTTCACGAGGTTATTGTAGGTGGTCCCTTCGACAAGGCTTCATCTAAGGTAAAGGCTGGCGACATCATTGAGAAGATCGACGGCGTGGAGATTACTGAGGGTATGGACTACTACCCATTGCTCAACCGCAAGGCTGACAAGCGCACACTCGTATCGGTATATCGCCCCGCTGACGGCAGCCGTTGGGATGAGGTTGTACGCCCCATCTCACAGGGTACACTCACTACGCTCCTCTACAAGCGTTGGGTTAAGCAGCGTGCAGCCGAGGTAGAGCGCCTCTCAGGTGGCCGCTTAGGCTACGTACACATCGAGTCGATGGCCGATGATAGCTTCCGTACTATCTATGCCGACATCTTGGGTAAGTATAACCACTGCGATGGTATCGTTATCGACACTCGTTTCAATGGTGGTGGTCGTATGCACGAGGATATCGAGATTCTGTTCAGCGGTGAGAAGTACCTCACACAGGTTGTTCGTGGCAAGGAGGCTTGCGATATGCCCTCACGTCGTTGGAACAAGGCTTCGATTATGATTACAGGTGAGGCTAACTACTCAAACGCACACGGTACACCTTGGGTTTACAAGCACCGTGGCATCGGTAAGGTTGTAGGTATGCCCGTACCGGGTACTATGACCAGTGTATCGTGGGAGCGTCTGCAGGATCCTTCACTCGTATTCGGGATTCCCGTTGTGGGTTACCGCAAGGCCGATGGCACATACCTCGAGAACGACCAGCTGGAGCCCGACGTGAAGGTTGCCAACTCACCCGAATTGGTCGTTACAGGTCGTGACGAGCAGTTGGAGGCAGCAGTTAAGACCCTGCTCGCTGAGATTGACGCAGCAAAATAGCATAAATAAAATATGATTACAACCTACATAGATCACCCCTTGCGTGAGCGGAATAGTTTCCATGTTGAGGAGCAGGCGTCTTGTCTTATTGAGTTCGACAAGGCGTCTGACCTCAACTCTATATTCGCTGTAGGGAGTGCGCCCAAGCGATGGATGGTCATAGGCGGAGGAAACAACATACTCTTCACCCAACACTTCGACGGCACACTCATACACCATACCGGCAATAAGATTACACTGCTGAGTGAGACTCCCTCAACCATATCGGTAGAGGCCGAGGCGGGAGTCGACTGGGACGAGTTTGTACAGTGGGCCGTAGATAGGGGCGTGTGGGGAGCCGAGAACCTCTCGCTCATACCCGGCACAGTGGGTGCCGCACCGGTACAGAACATTGGAGCATATGGCTCCGAGGCGAAGGATATAATCCACGCCGTGCACTACTACGATGTGCAACTTGGTGAACACCGCACCTTGCTTAACCAAGAGTGTAAGTTCGGCTACCGCGACAGCATCTTCAAGGGTGAGTTGCGTGGTCGTGCCATAATCACCTCGGTAGAGTTCAGCCTGAGCAAAGATTCGGGACCGCACCTGATCTATGATAATCTGCGCGCACAAGTGGAGGCTTATGGCCAGGCTACGGTGAGTAATATCCGCGAGGTTATCTGCTCGATACGTCGCAGTAAACTGCCCGACCCCAACGAGTTGGGTAATGCCGGCAGCTTCTTCAAAAATCCTATCGTACACTGTTCGGTAACGCAATCGCTGAAGCAGAAGTATGACAACATACCCATATACCCAACCTTAGACCCCGAGCATAATAAGTTGGCTGCAGGCTGGCTTATCGATAAGGCGGGGCTGAAGGGCTATCGCACAGGTAATGTGGGTGTACACGACAAGCAGGCCCTTGTATTGGTAAATCACGGAGGCGCTACCGGAGGCGAGGTGATGGCACTTGCCCGCTATGTGCAGGATGAGGTAGCCAGATGTTTCGGTATTGCAATTGAGCCCGAAGTAAACATTTTGTAAGGATGCTGATAGATAAGTTTCACGACTACGTCACACGCGAAAAACTCTTCACACGACAAGACAAGATTCTGCTCACTGTATCGGGTGGAGTGGATTCGATGGTACTTATGTCGTTGTGCGTGAATAGCGGCTACAACGTGGGCGTTGCACACTGCAACTTCTGCCTGCGTGGAGCGGAGAGTGACGAAGATGAGATATTGGTACAGGAGGCCGCCCGCCGTTATGGCATAGAGTGTCACAACCGACGTTTCGACACCGAGGCCGAGATGGAGCTCACGGGCGAGTCGATGGAGATGGCGGCACGTCGCTTGCGCTACTCCTGGTTTGCCGAATTGTGCGAGGCGTTTGGTTATACCACCATAGCCGTAGCACACCACATCGACGACTCGATAGAGACCTTTTTCATCAACCTGATGCGTGGCACGGGCCTGAGAGGCCTTACGGGCATACACCAGCAGGTAGGACGCATTGTGCGCCCGCTGATGTTTGCCACACGCAAGGAGATACTCGACTATGCGCTGCATAAGCACATACCCTACCGCGAGGATTCATCAAACAAGAGCACAAAATATCTGCGCAACAAGATACGTCTGGGACTTACGCCCCGCATCAAGGAGATAAATCCCCGCTTTCCCTTCATTATGAGCCGCAACCTCGAGCGACTGATGGCGGCCCAGCAGTTTATCGATGGCGCCATCGGCCACATCTACAATGAGGCGGTGAGCGAGCAGGATGGAATCTACACCATTCATCTGGACCTCATTACAAATGATCAATCGCGTGAGTTTGTAATTTACGAGATACTGAGTTCTCGCTTTGGATTCAAGGGTGATGTGGTTGACGGACTATGCCGAGCGACACAAAGCCAGAATTCGGGTCGACGATTCTACTCGCGTAACTTTGTGGCATACATCAATCGTGGCAACATCGAGGTAGCAAAGATTGAGGCAGAGGACGACTGCGCAACACCCATCAAGCAGGGGCAGCCCCGCGCCTATTGTGGCAATGCGGTGCTCTATTTCGAGGTGCGCGACGTGGATAGTCTGCCCACGTATAACGTGCCCGACACGGTAGCTCTGCTCGATGCCGATTCTCTGGAGTATCCGCTTACGCTTCGCCGCTGGAGCGAGGGTGACTCATTTGTGCCCCTGGGTATGACAGGCCGCAAAAAGGTGAGCGACTTTCTAATCGACGGCAAAGTGTCGATGGCCGAGAAGAGCCGTCAGTTTGTGCTACTCTCGGGGGAGGAGATTGTGTGGCTCGTAGGCCGACGCATAGCCGATGCATACCGTATAACCGACAAAACGGAGCGTGTGCTGCGCATAACAAAAGAGATTATTTAGAATGGCAAAGAGTGCTTATAAGTTCAAGGATAGTGTAGCCTCATTCGAGAGTCTGTGCTCAGAGATTAAGGCCCGACGCTTTGCACCCATATATCTGCTTATGGGCGAGGAGAGTTATTTCATCGACCAGCTCTGCTCGCTGCTCGGCGACACTATTCTCTCACCTGCAGAACAAGCCTTCAACCAGATAACCGTATATGGAAAGGACAGCGACGCCGGACAAGTGGTAAATCTTTGCCGACAGATGCCTATGATGGGTAGCTACGAGGTGGTCATCGTCAAGGAAGCACAGCAACTGCGACAGATTGAGAAGCTTTCGCACTACACAGCCAAACCTCAACCCTCGACCATACTCATTATCTGCCACAAGGAGAAGAACGTCGACAAGCGCTCATCGTTCTACAAGCAGTGCCAGAAAGAGGGCGTTGTATTCGAGTCGGTGCGTCCGCGTGAATATGAGATAGACTCGTGGCTAACACAATTCATCAAGAGCAAAGGGCTGAACATTGCCCCCAAGGCGGTTAATATGCTATCGGACCACCTGGGTTGCAACATAGCAAAAATCTCGAACGAGATTGACAAGTTGGTGGTAACACTCCCCGAAGGCACGACAAGCATTACCGACCTACACATCGAGCAAAATGTAGGCATATCGAAGGATTTCAACAACTTTGAGTTGTGCGATGCCGTAGCACTGAAGGATATAAAGCGTGCGATGGCCATTGCCGACCACTTTGCCCGTAACCCGAAGGCCAACCCACTTCTAGTGACGGTAATGGCTATGTATAGTCTGTTCCGCGATATGTTCATCATAAACTATCTGCGCTGGCTGGCCAAGTATAAGGGTGTGCCATTTCCCAACGATATGGATTTGATGCGTACGCTGAAGAAAAACAACCTATACGCCGTAAAAGAGCTACTGCAGCACTCACAAAGCTGGCCCAACCGCAAGGTCTTCGAGGTATTGGGACTACTACGTGAATACGACGGCAAGAGCAAGGGTATCGACACGGGAGGTATGAACGACGGCGAGTTGTTGCGCGAGTTGTTGCTCAAGATATTTATGTTGTAATGCATAACCAACAACGATATATGATTCTCGATGGGGAGTTGCAAGAGTGGCAGCACCTCGTGGGGGCGTATATCTACCAGAACATACACACATTAGAGTATAGGCCACGCCACATCGAGCACCACGTCGAGATACTCACTTCGCTTGCGGATGAGCTCTTCGGCATAGAGTTTTCGGCTACGGCGGATACTCTTTCGCAGCAAATAGTAACGCTACTCGAACAGATGCGAGTCTCGCGTCAGCGCTCGATTCGTGTTGTGGTAAAACAGTATGCTTCGGGAAGTATCACGGTAGAGTGTGATGCGCCTTCGCTCTATAGAGGCTATGTGGTGCGTAGTCTGCGACCTGATGCTGTGACGATGCGAATGGATATGCCGTTGGATATCTACCCCACTTCGGCCGGCATTGCAGCACGCGAAGTAGCCGATAGCATAGTGCGCAGTCGCGATTTCCACACCGCCATAATGATGAGTGGCGATAAGCAGATATACTCCGAGGCAGCGGAGCCAGTGGCCGTAGTACAGGGTTCGAAGCTCATCCTGCAATCATTACCCTACTCGCTGGAGAGTATGTTAGTGCAACAAGCGGCACGCAAGGCTGATATTGAGGTGGAGTTGCGAAGTCTGAATCACGACGATATTGTGCAAGCCGACGAGGTGTTACGCATTGGTTGGCAGGGCATAACGGCTATGCAGAGTGTCGATGGCAAACTATATATGGCCATCGTAGCCGACCACATAGCACGCGAGATGGAGAAAATACAAGAACTATGAGAACAGCTATATTTCCCGGGTCGTTTGACCCATTCACTAAGGGCCACGAGGCTTTGGTCGAGGAGGCTCTGACGCTCTTCGACAAAGTGGTTATCGCCATTGGAGAGAACGTAAACAAGTGTTCGTTGCTCTCGCTTGAGGCACGCAAAAAACTTATCGCCGACCTCTATGCCGACAACGATGGCGTGGAGTGCATATCCTACTCTTCGCTCACAGGCGATGCGGCTTGCGAGGTGGGTGCTACGGCCATTATACGTGGCGTGCGCAACACCATCGATTTTGAGTATGAGCGCACTATGGCGCAGACTAACCGTCGTCTGTATCCCGACCTTACCACCGTTCTGCTCTTTACACGTGCGGAGTATGCCGACGTGTCGTCTTCAACGGTAAGGGAGCTACTCGCCTTTGGACGCGATGTGAAGTGGCTGCTGCCCGAGGGGATAAATTTGGAGGAATATATGTCGCTTGAATAGCAAAACAGACCGCAGAAAGAAGTTTTCTGCGGTTTTTTTGTCGATTTAGGGGCGTGACGTTGCACAAAAGTGTAATTGTTGTTATATTTGCGAATTAGCAAAATGATAGAAACCTGATTAACTCAAAAAAGCTACTATAAAATGGAATTTTCAGCAGAAATGATTGCCGGCCTTTTGGGCGGTAGCATCGTAGGCGACAAGAACGCCACCGTTCACACCGTATCCTCTATCGAAGGCGGCAAGAAAGGTTCGCTCACATACCTCTCAAACCCCAAGTATGAACAGCACATCTACTCTACCGAGGCATCGATTGTTCTCGTTGGCGAGGATTTCGAGCCCCAGCAGGAGGTGGCCGCTACGCTCATTAAGTTGCCCGACGTGGGTGTGGCAGTATTGAAGCTTCTTGAGATGTATAATGCTATGAAGCCCCAGAAAAAGGGTATCAGCAAGATGGCGTCAATCTCAGAGAAGGCTACCGTTGCAGAGGATTGCTACGTTGGCGACTTTGCCGTTATCGAGGCAGGTGCTGTAGTTGAGGCAGGTGCAAAGATTTATCCGCAGGTATACGTAGGCGATGGAGTGAAGATTGGCGCAGGCACTGTACTCCACCCCGGAGTGAAGATTTATGAGGGTTGCCGTGTAGGTGCAAACTGTATTATCCACGCTGGCGCTGTGATTGGTGCCGATGGTTTCGGTTTCCTGCCCAAGCCCGATGGTACGTTTGACAAGATTCCGCAGTTGGGTAATGTGATTATCGAGGATAACGTTGAGATTGGTGCAAACACCTGTATCGACCGTGCAAAGACAGACTCTACAATAATCCGCAAGGGCGTTAAGCTCGACAACCTTATCCAGATTGGTCACAACGTGGAGGTTGGCGAGAACACCGTATCGTCGGCACAGACAGGTATCGCAGGCACAACTAAGATTGGACACAACTGCTTTATCGGTGGTCAGGTGGGGCTTGCCGACCACATCAAGATTGGCAACTATGTGAAGATTGGTTCGCAGTCAGGTCTGGACAAGGATGTACCCGATGGTGAGATTCGTTTCGGCTCGCCCGCACTCTCAGGCATTAACTTCCACCGCTCGTGGTCGGTATTCAAGGAGTTGCCCGAGTTACGTCGTCGTGTAGTAGCCCTGGAGAAGGAGTTGAAGAAATAAAGAGTTATAAATCAATAAATAAACTGAGAATATGAGAAAGATTTTTGGATTTGCATTGGCAGCTGCAATGTTGGTTAGCTGCGGTAGCAGCACAAAGTACACCATTAGTGGTGAGTCAGAGAAGTTCGCAGGTAAGTATGCTTATTTGCAGATTGAGCAGGGCAACGAGTTGCAGACCGTTGACTCGGTAGCCGTTGCAGGTAACGCCTTCACTTTGAAGGGTGAAGTAGAGGCTCCCTACGCTGCTTATGTAGTAGTTAAAGATGCAGGCGCTGAGCGTCCCGAGTTCTACGCTGAGGTATATGTTGAGCCCGCCCAGATCACTATCGAGGAGGTAGCTGGCGAGCGTCCCTCATTCAAGGCCGTAGGTGGCGCTATGAACGATGCCATGAACGCTGTAAACGACAAGTTGGCAGCTATCGAGGCTAAGATGGGTGAGGGTGACAACTCGGCTCTGGAGGCTGAGTACTACGCTGCACTCTACGATGCTATCATCGCAAACGGCGGCAACCTGTTAAGCCAGAACATTCTACGTTCAAATTACTACGCATTCGAGCCCCAGCAGGTTATCGACGCTATCGCAATCATTCCCGCCGAGGCGCAGGAGTCATTTGCCAACATGAAGAAGTCGGCTGAGCAGGCATTGAAGGTTTTGCCCGGCAACACTTACATCGACATCACCGAGGAGGGCACAGGCGACCAGCCCCAGACTCTTACTCCCGATGGTAAGGTTCTCACACTCAAGAGCGTTGTTGAGAACAAGGCTAACAAGTACGTTTTGATCGACTTCTGGGCTTCTTGGTGCGGTCCTTGCATGCGCGAGGTTCCCTACTTGGTTGACACATACAAGAAGTACCACAAGAAGGGCTTCGAGATCTATGGTGTATCGTTTGACCGCGCTCGCGAGCCTTGGTTGAAGGCTATCGAGGAGAAGGAGCTCGACTGGGTACACGTAAGTGCAGTGAACTACTGGGACAACAAGGCGCGTCACGACTACGCCGTAAACTCTATCCCCGCAAACTTCCTGGTTGATTGCTCTACAGGCAAGATCATCGCTAAGGGTCTGCGCGGCGAGCAGGTAGCCGAGAAGATCGGCGAGTTGTTGAAGTAATTTAGCCTTTACGGATACTACAAGAGTGTGCAATGTTTTGTTGCACACTCTTTTTTTTGTACTTTTGTGATGTATGGCAGAAGGTAAAGAGACATATCGCATTATGGGTATCGATCCCGGCACAAACTATATGGGCTACGGCATCCTCGAGGTCCAGGGGCGAGAGTTACGTTCGGTGGTTATGGGCGACATCGACCTGCATACGATGAGCGATCCCTACCGTAAGTTACGTTACATATTCGAGCGTGTGGGAAAACTCATCGACGACTATGCTCCTCGTGAGGTGGCTCTGGAGTCCCCCTTCTTTGGCACCAATGTGCAGAGTATGCTCAAGTTGGGACGTGCACAGGGGGTAGCTATGGCAGCGGCATTGAGTCGCGACAGAGAGGTGTTTGAGTACGCCCCCTCACGCATCAAGCTCGCCATCACGGGCAGTGGCTCGGCATCGAAGGAGCAGGTGGCCGCCATCGTAAAACGTATGCTTAAGTTGGAGTATGTACCCCGCCGACTGGATGCTACTGACGGTATGGCAGTTGCCATGTGCCACTACTACACGGCACGCACACCAATATCGCAGGCTATGGGCGAGAGTCGAGTAAAAGGCCTGGGAGGTGGCAAGAAGGCAGCCAAAGGATCGTCGTCGTGGGAAGCGTTTCTGAAAAAAAATCCCGAACGCGAGATAAAATAACTATCGGCCAAAGCGAGCCTTGAGTCGTCTGACGCCCTCGACTCCCAATATCATCAGGCCACCATATTGTGCTGTCTTGGCACAACCAAACAGCGTTGCCCACAACACGCCACGCAGCGTAGCACTAACGGGCAGGGCAAGCGAAGCGAACGAGAGCAGATAAAAGACGACGCACGATAGGAGCACGATGACTCCCGTGCGAAACGACAATCCCGCAAGATAGCTCCTCAGGCGTTGGTTTATCTGTTTTAGGTATTTCATCCGATTGATATTAAGCTCGTAATTGAGGGGCTCAAAGGTAAAATTATTTCCATAAACCAGCAAGTAGACCGAAGAAAAACACCATCTGACGATACGATTTTATCTATTTTTGCTTATCTTTGGATGATAAATAACATATAATGTAAAAAATCGTATATGAGCAAGAGCAAATACACCTTGCAGGAGGTAACCAGCAAAGCACTTGAGAAAGAGTTCATAGAGTTGCCAAAACGTCTTTACAAGGGCAATCGTAATTGGGTGTGCCCACTGGACGAAGATATTGCCAATGTATTCAACCCCGAGAAGAACAAACTTTTTAGCGATGGTGAGGCCATTCGCTGGGTTGCATATAATGCTGCTGGCGAGGTGGTGGGACGTATTGCCGCTTTTTACGATAACGAGCACGCCTATGCATACGAGCAGCCTACGGGCGGTTGCGGTTTCTTCGAGTCAATCAACGACCAGGAGGTTGCCAATATGCTCTTCGACGCAGCTCGTCTGTGGCTGGTAAGCCGAGGTATGGAGGCTATGGATGGCCCCATCAACTTTGGCCCCCGCGACTCGTGGTGGGGCCTGCTAGTCGAGGGATTTGAGTTCCAGCCCCTATACTCTAATCCATACAATCCACCCTACTACAAGGAGTTGTTTGAGAACTACGGCTTCCAGAACTATTTCAACCAGAACACCTACCTGTGGCGAGTGATGGACGACGAAATAAACAAGTCGATTAATGACCGTGCCCAGCGTCTGCACTCTACACCAGGATATAGTTTTTCAAATATCATAGGTCGTAATCTGGAGGAGGTTGCCGAGGATTTCCGCATAATTTACAACAAGGCGTGGTCGCTCTTCAACGGTGTAAAGCCTATGCCCAAGGAGGAGGCTCAGCAGATTATGCGTATGCTCCGCCCCATTGTCGACCCCAACATCATCTTCTTTACATACTTCAACAACGAACCCATCGGTTTCTTCATTATGGTGCCCGACCTCAACCGCATCATCGGCAAGTACAACGGTAAGCTCAACCTGTGGAACAAGTTGCACCTGATGTGGGAACTCAAGGTAAAGAAGTCATGCGACCGCATATTCGCTATGATTTTTGCGGTTACGCCCGAGTTCCAGGGTAAGGGCGTGGAGTCGGGAATGATTCAGTATGTATACGAGAGTTACATCCGCTCAAGCCGCAACAGCTACAAGACTGTGGAGTTGGCGTGGATTGGCGACTTCAACCCCGTGATGAACCGTATGATACAGACATACGTATGTGCTACGCGCCACAAGATGCACACTACATACCGCTACCTGTTCGACCGCGAGAAGCCATTTACTCGTTGTCCGCGACTGGGTCTTAAACGAAACGAAAAATAATCAATCAAATAACAGAAATGAAAACAACAGCATTTACCAACTACCACATCGCCGCAGGTGCCAAGATGGCCGAGTTTGCGGGATATAATATGCCCATCGAGTTCTCGGGCATTAACGACGAGCATATGACCGTACGCGAGAAGTGTGGCGTATTCGACGTAAGTCATATGGGCGAGATCTGGGTTAAGGGTGAGAAGGCTCTCGACCTATTGCAGCACATTGCATCGAACGATGTATCGAAGCTCTTTGATGGCAAGGTACAGTACGCTACTATGCCCAACGGAAAGGGCGGTATCGTGGACGATATTTTGATTTACAAGTTCAGCGACACGAAGTATATGCTCTGCGTGAATGCGGCCAACACCGATAAGGATTGGGCACACATCTGCGCCGAGGGCGAGAAGTTCGGAATGAAGCCCGGCGTTGAGCTGGAGAACGCATCGGACAACATCGCTCAGCTCGCTATTCAGGGTCCTTTGGCTATGAAGCTCGTGCAGAAGATGTGCGATGAGCCCGTTGAGGATATGACCTACTACACATTCAAGATGTGCAAGTTGGCCGGTTGCGACGTTATTCTCTCGGCTACAGGCTACACAGGCTCGGGTGGTTGCGAGATCTATATGTATAACTCTGACGCTGACACCATTTGGGAGGCTATGTGGAAGGCTGGCGAGGAGTTCGGCTTGAAGAACATTGGTCTTGGCGCACGCGATACGTTGCGTTTGGAGAAGGGCTTTGCTTTGTATGGCAACGATATCGACGACACTACATCTCCGCTGGAGGCTGGCTTGGGCTGGGTAACAAAGTTCGTTGAGGGTAAGGATTTCATCGACCGCGAGTTCCTCGCAAAGCAGAAGGCCGAGGGCGTTACACGCAAGCTGGTTGGCTTGAAGATGATTGACCGTGGTATTCCTCGTCACGGCTATAAGCTTGCAAACCTCGATGGCGAGGAGATTGGCGTAGTGACATCGGGCACAATGTCGCCTATGCTGAAGGTAGGTATCGCTTTGGGTTATGTTAAGAGCGAGTATGCTGCCGTAGGTACTACTGTAGCCGTTGTCATCCGTGACCGACTTTTGAAGGCTGAGGTTGTGAAGTATCCCTTCGTATAACCGACTCTATAGCAATAAAAAATCCCGAGGCCAACGCTTCGGGATTTTTTTATTTATTTCTCGACTGCTCCGCCAGCCTCAACCCAGCTATTATATCCTCCGCTGAGTTCTACGACCTTATAGCCATTGCCGGCCAGCACACCTGCCACCTGCTTACTGCGACCTCCGCCACGGCAATATACTGCAATGCGCTTATCCTTAGGCAGCGACTGATAATCATTGAAAAAAGTTGCGCTACGCACATCCAGGTTACGCTCCACGTTGGGCAGGTGTCCTGCGGCATACTCCTCTGGGGTGCGTACATCCACCAGCATAACATCTGCGCGCTCAATATAGCGAGCAAACTCCTTGACCTCCAGCGAACGGAACTTTACATTGCGTGACTTTGCCATAGCACCCGTAGCCAAGCAAAGAGCAAAAAATAAAAGAATGATTTTCGATTTCATAGTTGCAAAATATTTCTTGCAAGATAACACTTTTTTCGCAGATTTGCAATTGCTAACACAATGTGTTGGTATATGTTATTATTTGGGTATTAGCTACTACGCAAACAAGTTTGAGGAGAGACAATAAAAACAAAAGGTGTTGATTACTCAACACCTTCTTGCTTGTTCTATGGGTGGAAGATGGGATTCGAACCCACGACCTTCGGAACCACAATCCGTCACTCTAACCGACTGAGCTACATCCACCATATCGACTTGATCTCTCAAATCGGTGGCAAATATAGAGGGTTTCGCGCTCTTTTCCAAATAAATCGGAAAAAATTTTCAGAAAAAGTGGCACGAAACATCTGCCTTGACTTAAAATCGAGAGCACCTCAATAGGGCAACTCTCAGCGTATCACCACACTACCCCTCTAACGGCGCCAGAAAAGCAATCGAGAGAAATCGAAGCCCTTGCTATTGTCAGCCGACATAGTAACTTCGATGGTCTGCTCACTACCTGCATTCGCAGTCAGCACAAAGCCCACGCGACGTGTCCCCTGTTCTTCGGGCCATACCTTGGCAACCGATTGTCCTCGGCTACGTGCCCTAAGGAAGAGGGTCTTGCCCATATGGGTAAGTTTTATAGTATTTGCCGCCACCACCTCAGCCTCGGCAGCCGTAGTAATAGACCACTCGATAGAGGCCGGCTGCGAGCCGCAAGAGATATTATCGGTAACCACGAGCCTGTCGCCTTTGCCTAACTCGAGGCTACGTACCACGCTTGTTGCCTGTGCTGAGTAGAGTGCCGAAAGGTCAACAACTACACCGTGACGACGTGACGCCTCGACAACCTCGCGAATACGTGCCTCGCCTTGACCATCGCTGCTTACACCATCGATAACCAAACGGCCATCGACATCGCCCGTGAGTGAGGTCCAGCGCACACCGCGGCTCTCAAATACATACTCGCCCGCCGACTCGGCATTGCCCCCCTTAATGGCAAGGTAGGTATCGTCGGCGGCCCAACCGCTGTGATAGATGACCATCTCATCAGCTCCGCGATAGAGTTTAGAGTGGGGCATACGCAATTTCGACAACTCCTGCCCCGAGACGAAGAGCATATACAAAGGAAGTGTAAAATCCTCAACAAAATGGCCCTGTGCAGCCAAGCGCTCATCGACGGCAACGAGCGAGGTGTTATTGCTCTTCTGTGCCACCCAATACTTGGCAGCAATGGCATTAGCATCGGCCGATGAGCCACCGTAGTTATAGTAGAGGTTCGATGGAGCCACCATATAGCAGAGCGCCTCAGCGCACTGTGCAAACGACTTTACTACCGATGAAGAGGGCTCAATGTCCAGCGCAGACTTCATAGTAGCGCTATACATAGCCTGCAGAGCTGCCTCACGACTCCACTGATCGATATTTGTCAAAAGATTGTTCTTCGCAGAGAGTACCTTTTCGTTAGCCTCTACATATTTTGCAACCAACATCTGGCAATACTCAGGTGAACGATCGGCTGTAGCCAACGCACCGAATAATATACCGATATTGCCAATGCTCTCGCTCATAGTCAACTCATCGGATACGAGCAAGCCCTTCTCATAGATGGTCGTACCGATGATACTACGCGAGTGTACGGGCAGAGCACGATACAACCAGTCGTAACCGATAGCAAGGGCCATAGTCAAGGTCGCCACATCGTTGGGCGACGAGGGATTCCAGTCGGGCAGCTTACACACGGCCAACATCTCCTGCTCGGCACGGCGTGCATAACGCATATCGTCGGTTGTAAGATAGCTATACGAGAGATAGAATATATCCTCGAAAATTTCCTGCGTCGTAATTGAGAGCGGATGTGCAACCACCTCGCGAGATACGACCTGCTCGGCAGCCGCCACGATGCTTTCGTGAGCCTGACGAGCCGAGGGTGATATAGCACGTGCCGCACGCATAGCGGTGATGTCGCCACTGCGCAACATAAGGCGCGGATGCGGAGCCAACGAATCAAAGTCAATCGTTTGAGCCGAGGTGGCAGAAAACATAAGAAATGTTGCAAAAATGCAGAGTGTCAAAAGTTTTTTCATAATAAATCTCAAAAATCGGATAAAATTAGAAATAATTTTGCAAACTTCACGCTTTGAATGGCAGAAACCTTCACAAAAGGCAGACTTTGCCATCGCAGTGTGACAAAATGTCACCCCGCTGCTGAGCAAATGACACAAATATATGACAAATGAGGTTTGGCACATCAGTTGCTCATATATAGAGTGTCTGCCCCAAAAGCAGCAATAAACAGAAAATAATTTATAAACTAAAACATAAACAACTTATGACAATCAAACCGCTTTCAGACCGTGTATTGGTATTGCCCAATCCGGCAGAGGAGAAGACCGTAGGTGGTCTGTTCATTCCCGATTCAGCAAAGGAGAAGCCCCTGATGGGTAAGGTAGTGGCTGTAGGCCCCGGCACAGCAGAGGTTAAGATGGAGGTTAAGGAGGGCGACACCGTACTTTACGGTAAGTATGCCGGCACCGAGATCAACGTCGACGGCACCGACTATCTGATTATGAAGCAGAGCGACATTTTGGCTATCTGCTAATTTCCGAAGCGTATAACAAAAAACACATAGATAAAAATGGCAAAAGATATCAAATATAATGTAGAGGCACGCGACCTTCTCAAAGAGGGTGTTGATGCTTTGGCAAATGCAGTGAAGGTAACACTTGGCCCCAAGGGTCGCAACGTGATTATCGACAAGAAGTTCGGTGCTCCCCAGATCACCAAGGACGGTGTAACCGTAGCCAAGGAGATTGACCTGGAGGACAAGTTCGCCAATATGGGCGCACAGATGGTACGCGAGGTAGCTTCAAAGACCAACGACGACGCAGGCGATGGTACTACTACAGCAACAGTTTTGGCACAGGCTCTTATCAGCGTAGGTTTGAAGAACGTAACCGCTGGTGCTAATCCTATGGATTTGAAGCGCGGTATGGATAAGGCTGTAGCAGTTGTTGTTGAAGAGCTTAGAAAGATTTCACAGCAGGTAGGTAACGACATCTCGAAGATTGAGCAGGTTGCTACCATCTCTGCTAACAACGATAAGGCTATCGGTTCACTCATCGCCGAGGCTATGGCTAAGGTAAACAACGAGGGTGTTATCACCGTTGAGGAGGCTAAGGGTACCGAGACTCACGTTGACGTGGTTGAGGGTATGCAGTTCGACCGCGGTTACATCTCAGCTTACTTTATGACCGACACAGAGAAGATGGCTGCCGAGTTGGAGAAGCCCTTGATTCTTATCACCGACAAGAAGATCTCTACAATGAAGGAGATTATGGGTATCTTGGAGCCCGTAGCACAGAACGGTCGTTCGCTCTTGATTATCGCCGAAGATATCGATGGCGACGCTTTGTCGGCAATGGTTATGAACAAGTTGCGTGGTACATTGAAGATTACCGCTTGTAAGGCTCCCGGCTTTGGTGACCGCCGCAAGGATATGTTGGAGGATATCGCCATCCTCACTGGTGGTACAGTTATCTCTACCGACAAGGGTATGCGCTTGGAGGAGGCTACACTCGAGATGTTAGGCTCTGCCGAGAAGGTTACTATGAACAAGGAGACAACTACCATCGTCAATGGTTACGGCACAAGCGAGGATATCGCTGCCCGTATTGCACAGATTCGTTCTTCGTTGGAGGTTGCCAAGTCAGACTACGACCGCGAGAAGTTGCAGGAGCGTTTGGCTAAACTCTCAGGCGGTGTTGCAGTGTTGTTCGTAGGTGCTGCTACCGAGGTTGAGATGAAGGAGAAGAAGGACCGCGTTGATGACGCTTTGGCTGCAACTCGTGCTGCAGTTGAGGAGGGCTTCGTACCTGGTGGTGGTGTAGCTTACATACGTGCCGTGGCTGCGTTGGAGAACCTTAAGGGCGACAACGAGGACCAGACAACAGGTATTCAGATCGTTAAGCGCGCTATCGAGGAGCCTTTGCGTCAGATTGTTGCCAACGCTGGTGGCGAGGGTTCAGTTGTAGTAAACAAGATTAAGGAGAGCGAGGGTGCATTTGGTTACAATGCTCGCGACGACCGTTACGAGGATATGTTCGTGGCTGGTATTATCGACCCCACAAAGGTATCACGTGTAGCTTTGGAGAACGCTGCCTCAATCGCATCGATGTTCCTCACTACAGAGTGTGTACTCGCTGAGATTCCCAAGGAGATGCCTATGCCCGCAATGCCTCAGGGCGGAATGGGTGGTATGATGTAATCTCACACTCACGATATTGAAATAGGGCACTAAATTTAGTGCCCTATTTTTTGTTCATAGGTAATAAAAAGAGTAAATTTGTAAAAACCTTTTGCTATGAAACGACTATTCTCACTACTGCTCTTAATTACCGTGGCCATTTCGTCGGCCTGCTCACATCAGCCCATCAAGGCTCTGATTATCTCAGGACAGAACAACCATAATTGGCAGGTGAGCCATCAGGTATTGCAAACAATACTCAATAACTCCACACTCTTCGAGGCCGACATCGCGCTTACGCCCGCCGCGGGAGAGGATATGAGCACATTCCGACCCAACTTCAGCGACTACGACGTAGTAGTTCTCGACTACAATGGTGACCGCTGGTCTGAGCAGACCGATGCTGCATTTTTGGAGTATGTTCAGGCGGGCGGCGGAGTGGTTATCTATCACGCAGCCGACAACGCCTTTGCCCAGTGGGAGGAGTTTAATAAGATTATAGCCCTCGGAGGATGGGAGGGTCGCGACGAGAAGGCAGGCCCCTACTACTATCTGGTCGATGGCAAGCCCACACTCGACTATAGTGCTGGCCCGGGCGGTTCGCACGGCTCGGAGCGAGAGTATCCGATGCACGCTCGCAACACTACGCACCCCATCGTGAAGGGGCTGCCCGATAATTGGATTCACGGCCGTGATGAGATGTACGACCGTATGCGAGGCCCTGCCAATATTAAGGATCTGCTCTACTCAGGTTATGCCGACGCCAAGAAGGGTGGCTCGGGACGCGAGGAGCCATTGGTATTTACGGTTGATTACGGCAAGGCTCGTATCTTACACCTTATGCTGGGCCACGCTGGTGCAAACGAAAAGAAGAACCCCGCTATGCAGTGCGCAGGATTCCAGACTCTGCTGCTGCGTGGAGCGGAGTGGGCGGCAACGGGAAAGGTTACGCAACCAGTCCCTACAGACTTCCCAACAGCCGAGAAGCCCTCATTTAGACTCCAGTACAAAGCCCCGACGGAGTAATTACTTTTTGAAGAGGTGCATCTTGGCACCTACCGAAAAGTGTACCATATCAGATAACTCCAATGTGCGGTTGTTTATGCCCGAGACGAGCATCAGGTCATTGACACTGAATTCATAGTATAGCGTGATACTTTGAAGCGTAGATGCGCTGGGTGCAAGTAAGGTCAGCCGCTGACCCACATAGATATGGAAACGGGTGCGAGATGAGAACTTATAATAACCCTTATGGCCACCAGGGTAATGCCCAGGCTCCTTATCCCAAAACTCCGCCCCCGAGATTACATTCATATAGGCACCGCACGTGAAGGGTTCGACATCGAGCCAGCGTGTTGTGTGGATACTCCACGGAATATAGTTCTGTTTAAGCGTAAAGGTCAGACGAGTCTGGCCATCGGCATAGTGCTCAGGCAGGAAACCTACCATAGCGTCGGTCTCCCACTGCCCCCTACGGCCATAGTCCCAACCAGCACCGATCGACAGCAAACCCATACCGCCTGCATACTGCATCTTGGCATGCGTAGGAATCATTCGCGCCCAGCCATCGTACTGCATATTAGCGCGGGCATCACGTCCTACAAACTCGGCCGTGCCCCTGCCATAGGTTACAATAGGAGCAAGCACAAGCAGCAGAGAGACTACACTAATATAATATCCTTTCACATTCATAACCAGCATCGGTGATAGTAAAAATCAGGAACTCCTCGCTACCTGCATTGGAGCACTCATAGTAGATAAGGCCATCTTGATAAATATCCTCCTCACGGTAACGATGGCCGTGCCCGTGAATGCAAAATTGCAGATTTTTAAGCGTTCTGATCTCGGTATGCAGAGTATCGGCCTTATCTCCTGATAGTTGATCCGAGCAAGGATAAGCATGCATAACAACTACACTCTTATCCACTCCCGACAAGGCCATAGCAACCTCAGCTCGCACAAAATCAAGATTGGGCACAGCCTCCTCTTCCTCAAACTCAAGGGTATTGGTATTCAGGCAGACAAAACGCACATTACCAGCCGTAAAAGCGAAGTCAAACTCCCCAAATATCTCGCGGAAAATCTCTTCCCCCGTACCCAAGCAGTCGTGATTGCCAAGAAGGCAGACATACGGTATGTCGAGTCCATTGAGAATATCGCGTTGTAGTTCAAACTCTTTGCGCAAGCCCCAATCCGTTATATCACCTGCGTGAATTACAAAATCTATATCATCACGCTCACAAATCTCATCAACGGCATCCTTCAGCTCATCATACCAGCGTTGCGAGTCGCTCACCACCGCAAAGCGAATCTCACGACACCCAGCACACTGCTGCTCGATGCGGGCTATATTGACCGAGTTGATATTTCGCCCTCCGTGGATATTCGTATCGTAAGGGTGATACTCGACACATCCACACAAGAGGAGTATCAGCACAAAGGCAAAGCAATATTTTCTGTTGATGATATATCGCATCGTTACTCCTTGATCGATTTCTTGATATCCTCCACGGGCTCGTTTACGGCAACCTTGAAGTCGCGTATGCCACGCCCCAAGCCTCGCATCAACTCAGGGAGTTTCTTGCCACCAAAAAGCAACAAAAGAACAAAAACAATAAGTAGAATTTCGCTGGTACCGATACCGCCGATTAATAGTAGTTTCATATCTTAACAATGATTAAATTATGCTTATTGCATAAGCAAATTTATACATTTTAGAACACCGTTATTCGCCCCGTTGCACATATAGAACACTACCCCACACCCAAAGCACAGCAATCCACCCTATCATAATCATTTGGCTACAAAAGGACCAATCAGCCATCAACAAAAAAGGAGTCTGCACATTGCGTGCAGACTCCTTTATATTGATTACTCACCCTCTCTATAACGCCAGATATCGCATTGCCGCCTCGATAAAGTAATAGTCACCATATGTAAGCGGCACATCCACCTCCGTGCCAGCGGGGAAGTGACCCGTACCATGTTTGAGAACGAAGTTGCCGTTCTCCCCCACCTCGGCAAGATATGCGGGTGAAGAGAGCGAGCGCAGCTGACGCTCTGCCACGGCAAGGTACTCCTTGTTATCGGTAAAGCCGTAGAGTTCAATCAAGGCCGAAGCCATAATCGAGCCTGCCGACGAATCCTTCATCTGCTCCTGAGCATCGAAATCCCAATTAGGAATAGCATCCTCGGGCAAGCGAGAAATCATATAGTCGGCAATCTTTACAGCCTGCTCCAAATAACGCTCCTCGCCCGTAGTGCGGTACATCATCGTGTAGCCATACAATCCCCACGCCTGACCTCGTGCCCACGCCGACTCATCAGCACGACCCTGCGCTGTACGCTTGTCGGTAACCTCGCCCGTAAGTTCGTTATAGGCCACAACGTGATAGGTGCTATAATCGTCGCGGAAGTGGTTTGCAATTGTGGTGTCGGCGTGCCTGCGCGCGATGTCCGAGTAGCCACTCCACTCCAACATCTCGAGATTCATCATATTGTCGATAATAACCATATAATCCAACTCGGGATTCTCCTTGCGACCCGTATTCCACGAGCGGATGCAACCCACCGTAGGATTAAAACGCGAAGCCAGCGATGCCGAAGCCTGATTAATAACATCCTTATACGCCTCGTTGCCCGTCAGGCGATAGCCATTACCATACGAGCAGAAGACCATAAAGCCCAGATCGTGAGTGCCCTTATAATCCTTTAACGACTCGAGTCGCGAAGTGAAGTGCTCGGCATACTCACGAAGCTGTGCATCATCCGTATGCTCATACAACAGCCACAGCGAACCAGGGAAGAAACCACTTGTCCACCATCGGATATTAGCTGTAACCAACTCCCCCTTCTCGAAGGTCTTGGGCATCTCATCAACTCGCTCCATAAGTACCTCAGCCTGCGCCTTTTCGTGCGCAACGGCCACATCGAGAGCCTTTCGAAGTGAAGATTTGAGTACCTGACGCTCCGAACAGCCACAGCAGAGCGTAATAATGGCCATTAGGGCCACAATCAAAGTCCTTTTCATAGTTGGAGGTATTTAGAGTTAGTTAAAAAAGCGTTGTCTTTGGCTCCACGCCAAGCAAAATACGCGCCTGCGACAGGGCGGCAGCAGTGATCTCGCTACCCGAGAGCATCTTGGCAATCTCGGTAATGCGGTCATCCTCGCCAAGGCGTGTAATATTGGTTGCACTCTGCTCCTTGTAGACAACAAAGTGCGACTCGCCCTTCGACGCCACCTGCGGCAGGTGAGTAATGGCTACGACCTGCATATTATTGCCCAGCGCACTGATGATCTCGCCCATAGCGTCAGCTATGCGGCCCGACACACCTGTATCGATCTCATCGAAGATGATGGTGGGCAGTTTAGACTTCTCGGCCAAGAGAGCCTTCAACGAGAGCATAACGCGCGAAATCTCACCGCCCGAAGCAATCTTCTCGACGGGCTGTGGCTCCATACGCGCATTGGCCGAAAACATAAAACGGATATGGTCGCGACCCGAGGGCATCAACTCGCCCGAATCAACAACCTCGACATCGAAACGTGCCTCTGGCATACCCAACTGCGTGAGGCTCTGCACAATGCTCTTTGACATTGCCGAAGCGGCCTTCTCGCGCAGAGAGTGAATCTTCGCGGCTTGTTTCTCAGCCTTCTCTCGAAGGAGACTAATGCGCTCGCGCTGACTCTCGATAGCTTCATCGCTATGAGTAATGGTGCTAAGTTGTGCGGCAAAGCGCTCGCCAACGGCCATCAACTCCTCCAGAGTCTGCACGCGGTGCTTCTGACACAGAGAATAAATAAGATTTACGCGGTCGGTAAGCTTCTGCAAGCGCTCGGGATTAGACTCCAGGCGCTCGCTATCGTCGGCCACGGTCTGGCCCAAATCCTTAAGTTCGGCTACAACGGAGTGAAGACGTGAGGCGATATCCTCACCTGCAGGGTAGTTGCGGCTGACACCTCGAATGGCATTCATGGCCTGTGCCAACTGCTCCAGCACACCAATCTGCTCGGCATCCAATATATTTCGCACCGTAACAAGCGCCTCACCTATCTGGTCAGCATTCTCCAATATAGCCAGCTCGCTCTCAGCCTCCTGCAGTTCGCCCTCACGCAACGCTGCGGCCTCGAACTCCTCGACCTGATAACGCAACCACTCCTCATCACGACGCAGAGTCTCCGACTCGGCAATCATTCGCTCCAACTCGCGCTCCGCCTCACGCATAAGTGAGTAAGATGAGCGATACTCCTCGACCGAAGCCGTAGCGTCGGCCAACATATCGAGGGCCGAGGTGCGGAACTTTTCGTCGGAGAGAATCATATTGCGATGCTGGGAGTGTATATCAATCAATCTAAGACCCAAATCGCGCAGAACGCTAAGCGACACGGGCATATCATTTACAAACGAACGGCTCTTGCCCGAGGACGAGATCACACGACGAATAAGAGTCTGCGGCTCGTAGTCTATATCATTCTCCTCGAACAGAGGCTCCAAGCCATAGCCCTCGATATCGAACACACCCTCGATGACACAGTTACGCGAATCATCGCGAATAGTGCCTCCCTCGTTCTTGTTACCGAGCAGCAGGCCCAATGCACCAAGCAAAATCGACTTTCCCGCACCCGTCTCACCGGTAATGATATTGAGGTGAGCATCGAGTTCGAGATCGAGCCTTTCAATCAAGGCATAGTTCTCAATGGTAAGTCGTCTTAGCATAGTTTTATAACGTATTTTCTATCTTATCGACAATGCGTTCGGCTACCTCGCGCTTGGTCATAAGAGGCAACTCCTCGGCGCCCTTAGCATCGATGAGCGTAACCACATTGGTATCGCCCCTGAAGCCTGCACCAGCCGCGCGCAAAGAGTTAAGCACAATAAAATCAAAATTCTTACGCTCGAGTTTCGAGGCGGCATTCTTCCTCTCGTTCTGCGTCTCCATTGCAAAGCCTACTAGCACACGGCCACCCTTGCTCGCGCCCAACTCTGCGGCAATATCCTTCGTGCGCTTGAGGGCAATTGACAGGTCGTCGTCGCTCTTCTTCAACTTCTCATCGGCTACTGTAGCGGGGGTATAGTCAGCCACGGCGGCACACATAACAGCGCCATCCACACTTTCAAAACGCTCCACGCAAGCCTGATACATCTGCTCGGCAGAGAGTACATCTACCCTCTCCACGCCCTGGGGCGTTGCAAGCGCTGTGCGACCACTAACAAGTGTTACCGCAGCGCCACGTGCTGCCAAAGCCTCGGCAACAGCATAACCCATCTTACCAGAAGAGTGGTTCGAGATAAAGCGTACAGGGTCAATAGCCTCGATAGTAGCACCTGCCGTAACTAGGAAGCGCTTACCCTCTAGGCTCTTTTTTTTTTCGTAGAACAGAGTCTCCACAGCCTTCAAGATATCCTGAGGCTCGGCCATACGGCCTTTGCCAACAAGGCCACTTGCCAACTCACCCGACTGTGGCTCGATAATATGCACGCCATCAGCCTTGAGTTGCGCCATATTACGCTGTGTGGTGGTGTGGGTATACATATCAAGATCCATCGCGGGAGCAATAGCCACCGGACAACGTGCCGAGAGATATGTGGTAAGCAACAGATTATCGGCCACACCCGTAGCCATCTTGGCCATAGTGTTGGCCGTAGCGGGAGCTATCAGATAGAGGTCGGCCCACTCGCCCAAGCTAACGTGAGAGTTCCACTCGCCATTCTCAGGGTTAAAGAAATCGACCAATATGGGATGCTTCGAGAGTGTAGCCATCGTAAGAGGTGTGATGAACTGCTTGGCAAGCGGTGTCATAATGACCTTTACGTCGGCTCCTGCTCCAACTAATAAACGGCAAAGCACAGCCGACTTATAAGCGGCTATGCTACCCGTAACTCCTAAAATAATATGTTTTCCCTTCAACATATATAAAAGGATTATGAAGGATTTATCCCTCTATATCACAATTTGTCGGTTCTGCCCTGTCCTAATTACAATCAGTGCGGACACCCGACAAGACTCTTTACTACTTATCGCCCTTGCGGTAGTACACCTCATCGTCGAGGAACTCCTCGGTAGCGATGATAACGGGCTTGGGCAAACGCTCGTAGTAGCGCGAAATCTCAATCTGCTCGCGATTCTCGAAGGTCTCCTCCATAGTGTCGGTGGGCGACGAGAAATCGGCCAACTTACGATTGAGCTCAGCCTTGAGCTCGGTAGAAATCTGATTTGCACGACGAGCGATAATGTTGATACTCTCGTAGATATTACCCGTATCCTTATCCAAATCGACGAGCTTGCGGGTAATCGTGTTGTTGGGAATGTTCTTCTTGATCTCCATCTTTTATGTGTAATTTGCGTTGTTACTCTTCCTCCTGATTCATTTCGATATAACGGCGTGCCACATCGGCCACGCGGTCCATCTCCTGCTTATACTTTGATTCGGGATACTCCATCACAAATGTGTAGTATGAATCCAAAGTCGACATATAGCGGTCCAACTGGCGAGACTCAATAGAGTTCTCGGCAAGTTTGAATGACGACATCACCACGTAGTACATCAAATCCTCGCGACGGTGCGATTCGGGATACTTCTTCAATGCGTTACGGAAGGCTATGATAGCCGAGTTGTAACGCTCGATTTTATAGTATGTATAGGCATTGATGAACGACTTCTCGTGCAGGCGCCACGTCAAATCGTCGGTCATCTCCTGGAATATCTGCAACTGCTCGCTATTGGGATAGTGGCTCATAAACTCCGAGATGGCGATAATAGCCTGGCTGGTCGACGACTGGTCACGCTCGGGAGGCGGGCACATATTGTAGAGGCTAATGGCATACATTGCCTCGGCATCCTCGATAAAGGCCGAACGACCGAAACTACGACGGAACTCATCGAAGAGAGCCGACGAAGCAGCATAGTCCGAATTCTTGAAATAACTACGTGCTCTGAAAAATGCCACCGAGTCCTCCTTAATCGAGCCACGGAAGGCGGGCTCGCAAGCCTCGAATAGGGTGATTGATTTGGTCCACTTCTCGGCCCCGTAGTACAGCAAACCGTGCTCATACATCGCCTCGGCATCACCCGACTTAATCACCTGTTGAATGGTCGAGCATCCGCAGAATGCTACTACAACGGCAACGAGAGCCGCTATGTAAGATAAATTTTGTCTCATAAAAGATTCTCTACTGCTGCATTGCAGGGTAATAATCGTGCAAAATTACACATTTTTTTTCATCTAACGACACATAATCGAAATTATTACATTTTTTCTGAAATAAAAATCTTTTTTTAATCCATTCCATCGCCATCGGGCACAAAAAAAAGAGGTTGCCCAACACTTTTGGTGAGCAACCATCTTTATCTAGGAAATGTAATATCCGGTTTCTACTTCACATCATTCCAGTCGTCAGTGCGGAACGGGATAACGGGGATACCGAACATATTCTTCAGATTACCCGGCGCAAAGTTACGGAACGAGTAACGCACGGCTACGGGCTGTGCCACCTCATCGCTCCAAACGGTTACCTCTTTTTGTGCCGAGATGGTAGCTTGTGCCTTATGGAAAACCTTGTCGGCACCAGCAATCTCAAAGCCTTCAACCGCCTCGCCATACCAAGGACTAAGACCATTCTCACTATTCGATATAGTGATTACTGCCTTACCATCCTTAATGCTATATGCAGCCATTTGCGGAGCATCGGCTTCGAAGCCCAACTGACCATATGTCTTAGCCAAAGCCAAAGCGGCCAGACGCTGACCCACCTCAAACTTTTTAGCAGGATGGATGCAGGTCTCCTCGCCAAGATCAGTTGTAGCGGCCATACCAGAGTTAGGTATCTTCTCAAGAGCACGCGCCTGATTCTCTACAAAGAGAGGATATGAGATAGCATTTGAGTCGCCATAACTATAAGGTGTAATCATCACATAGTAGAATGGCATCTCGTTCTTACTATCACCCCAATCCTTACGCCACTGCTGAACCATACGAGCCATCATAGTGTCGTAGTGGTCGTTATCGCTCAAATTTGAGCAACCCTGATACCAAAGAAAACCCTTGGCCGTAAAGTCGCGAATCGGAGCAATCATAGCGCAATAGAGCTCCGTAGGCTTGACAGAGGACGCCTCCTTCTTCTTGGCAATCTGCTCGGGGGTTAGAATATCCTCCAAAGCCGCCTGAGGCATCCACGATTCGATGCGTGTGCCACCCCAGTTAGCCGTTACGATACCGATGGGAATATCGATAGCGTTTACTAGATTCAGCGCAAAGAAGTACGATGTTGCCGACATATTAGCAACGCTCTCCGACGAGGCTCTACTCCACTCACCCTCGCAATCGCTCTTCTCCTCAAAGGAACGGTCGCGCTTAACGGTAAACATACGAATACGGTTAGCCTCCTTACCACCAGCAAGAATGTAATTCAATGAATTCTCAACAGGCTGACGGCCAAATCCCTTTACAAGCATCTCCATATTACTTTGGCCCGAGGTAATCCACACATCGCCGATAAGGATATCGCTCAGCGTGAGAGTCTCGCCATCGCTAATTTTAATGGTCTGCGGATCGAATGTAGCCGCAGGAGTATCAATCTTTGTAGCCCAATTACCATCCTTGTCGGCAGTAGTCTGCACACGACGCAGAGGTGCCCACGACACGGTTATGTTTACCTTGGAATTGGGCGTAGCCTTACCCCAAAGGTTAACCATAGCATTCTGTTGCAACACCATATGGCTACCGAGGATGTGGGGCAGTTCAATCTTTGCCGAGGCACTCAGCGCGAAGCCAACGGCGATAATAGCCAATAAAAGTCGTTTCATAGCAGGTGTGTGTTTAGATCTCCAACTTGCGTGCGCCATCCGAGATGACTACATCGTAAACCTTAGGCTCGTGGCCATAGGCTGTGGCAAACTTCTCCTTCGCTGTTGCTATGAAGTTGTCGTAAAGCCCAGACTTAACGAGGTTGATGGTGCAACCGCCGAAGCCACCACCCATAATACGTGAACCTGCAACGCCACACTCCTTGGCGATGGTAGCCAACAGGTCGAGTTCCTCGCAGCTAACCTCATAATCCTTCGACATACCCCAGTGAGTCTCATACATACGCTCACCCACGGTCTCTAGATCGCCAGCCTCCAAAGCGGCACATACATCAAGTACGCGCTTCTCCTCGCCGATAACGTAGCGGGCACGCATATAATCCTCCTCTGAAATCTGCTCCTTAACAGCGTCCAACTGCTCCATTGTAGCACCACGCAGTGTCTGCTGGCCGAGGATAGCTGCTACGCGCTCGCACGACTCGCGGCGCTTGTTGTAGGGCGAGCCTACCAACTCGTGCTTAACAACTGAATCGAGCAACACCAGACGATAGCCGAACTTCTCGGGGTCGAAGGGGAAGTACTCAAACTCCGAAGAGAGGCAGTCCAAACGCATCAGATTACCCTTCTTGCCGTGTACTGATGCAAACTGGTCCATAATACCGCACTTCACACCGCAATAGTTGTGCTCGGTTGACTGACCGATGCGTGCCAACTCAAACTTTTCGATTTTATCCTC
>JAZQSN010000101.1:0-28507 GCA_045630065.1 Alistipes sp. | reverse complement strand
GCCGAGATTAAGGCTCAGCGCTCGGTGGTGGCCGAAGAGCTGGCTCGATTGAGCTTCGTCGAGAGGGTATATCCGAGTGATGCGAACTTCCTGCTCGTGAAGGTCGAGGATGCCGATGCAGTGTATGACTATTTGATTGCCGACGGAATTATTGTGCGTAATCGTAATCGAGTGAAGGGCTGCGAGAGCTGCCTGCGTATTACGATTGGAGTGGAGTCGGAGAATGATAAATTGATAAATTCGTTGAAGAGATATGAAGAGCGTACTATTCGTTGACCGTGACGGCACGATTCTGGACGAGCCGCCCGAGGATTATCAGGTCGATTCGCTTGAGAAGTTGGAGTTTGTGGCAGGCGCCATTTCGGGACTCAAGTCAGTGGCCGAGTTGGACTACGAGTTGGTCTTGGCTTCTAATCAGGATGGCTTGGGAACCGATGCTTTCCCCGAGCATACCTTTTGGCCTGCACACACCAAGATGCTTCGCACGCTGGCGGGCGAGGGTGTATTCTTCAATGACCAGCTCATTGACCCCACCTTCTCGCAGGAGAATGCCCCTACGCGTAAACCCGGTGTGGGAATGTTTGGCAAGTATCTCACCGAAGAGTACGATATGGCTTCGTCGTATGTTATTGGCGACCGCGCAACCGACGTTGAGTTGGCTTACAACCTTGGCGCAAAGGCTATCCTGTTGCAACCCAGGGCAGTAGGCGTGGCTATGTTGGAGGATAAGTCTTTTGCCTCGTCGTGTGTGCTTATTACTCCCCGATGGGCGGATGTGGCCGAGTTCCTGCGTCGTAGCGAGCGTGTGGCCGTCATTGAGCGTAAGACTTCGGAGACAGATATTCGCATAGCAATAGATCTGGATGGTGGCTTGCAGTCTCAGGTGGATACGGGACTTAAGTTCTTCGACCATATGCTGTGGCAGTTGCCACACCACGCAGGTATCTCATTGGAGGCTTTGTGTAAAGGAGATTTGGAGGTCGATGAGCACCACACCATCGAGGATGTAGCCATCGCATTGGGCGAGGCCGTAAGTAAAGCTCTTGGCTCGAAGCGAGGCATCGACCGCTACGGTTTTGTTCTACCGATGGATGAGTGCCGTGCTATGGTGTTGATTGATTTCGGTGGCCGTGCTGACTTTGTGTGGGATGTGCCCTTTACACGCGAGATGGTGGGCGATGTGCCTACCGAGATGTTTAAGCACTTCTTTAAGTCGTTGTGTGTGGCTATGCGATGCAATCTGCACATCGAGGCGCGTGGCGAGAACAATCACCATCTCATCGAGGGAGTGTTCAAGGCCTTTGCACGTGCGCTGAAGATGGCCATTCGTAGAGACGTATTTAAGTATGATTTACCCTCAAGCAAAGGAGTGTTATGATAGCGATTGTAGATTATAAGATGGGTAACCTCCGCTCGGTGGAGAATGCTCTGAAGCGCCTTGGTGCTGAATTCTGTGTTACCTCCGATGCCGATGTTATCCGCTCTGCCGATAGAGTGCTGTTGCCCGGTGTGGGTAATGCTGCCGAGGCTATGGAGAATCTGCGTGTAGCAGGCCTCGTAGATGTCATACGTTCCCTGCGTCGTCCTGTGTTGGGTATTTGCGTGGGTATGCAGGTGATGTGTCGCCATAGCGAGGAGGGCGATGTCGATTGCCTTAATATATTCGATGCTCGCGTTAGGCGTTTTACACCTGCACCCGATGTGAAGGTTCCCCATATGGGTTGGAATAAGATTGGTAATCTTGAAACCAAACTATTCAAGGGCTTGGAGGGTGGTAGTTATGTATATTTCGTACACTCATATTACCCCGAGCTATGTCCCGATACCATTGCAACCTCGTCACATGGCGTGATGTTTAGCGCAGCGCTTAAGTACGAGAATTTCTACGGTACACAGTTCCATCCCGAGAAGAGTGGTGATGTGGGTGAGCGTATAATCGAAAATTTTCTTAAACTATGAGTCGTATAGAGATAATTCCCGCGATAGATATCATTGAGGGTCGTTGTGTACGCCTCTCGCAGGGCGATTACGACCGTCGTAAAGTTTACGATCAGAGCCCTGTGGATATGGCTAAACGCTATGCCGATTGTGGCGTTAAGCGCATACACGTTGTGGATTTGGATGGTGCAAAGTCATCGACACCCCAAAATCTCAAGACACTCGAACGTATGGTCGTTGGCTCGGGCGTAGAGATAGAGTGGGGCGGAGGTATCAAGAGCGAGGAGTCACTTCGCGCATTGTTCGACTATGGTGCCAACTATGCCATCGTAGGCAGTGTTGCTGCCCGTGAGCCTGTACTCTTTGCCCAGTGGCTGGCCCGCTTTGGTGGCGAGAAGATGGTCTTGGGTGCCGATGTGCGTAATGGCAAGGTGTCGGTAAATGGCTGGCAGGAGGATTTGGCTGTAACCATCGAAGAGCTCATTGACGGCTTTATACCTATGGGCCTGAGTCAGGTTGTATGCACTGATATCACTCGCGATGGTATGTTGCAGGGCCCCTCGGATGAACTCTACGTAAAATTGCAGAGTAGCTATCCGTCGGTCGATTTCACTGTTTCGGGTGGTATTGGCTCGATGGCCGACATCGAACGCTTGGATGAGAAGGGCCTTCGCAAGGTTATCATCGGCAAGGCTATATATGAGAATCGTATAACATTAAAAGATATTGAGCAATGGTCGCTAAACGTATAATTCCCTGTCTCGATGTCAAGGAGGGCCGCACGGTCAAGGGTATAAATTTCGTCGATTTGCGCGATGTGGGCGATGCTGTTGAACTCGGTCAGTTCTATGCCCGCAGTGGTGCCGACGAGTTGGTATATCTCGATATCAGCGCCACACGCGAGGGCCGTAATACCTTTACTCGCCTGGTTGAGCGCATTGCTGATGGCATAAACATACCCTTCACTGTAGGTGGTGGTATCTCTTCGATTGACGATGCAGCACGCTTACTCGATGCTGGTGCCGACAAAATCTCTATTAACTCTGCGGCTATTGCTAACCCCGTTCTCATTGACGAGATTGCTGCTCGCTATGGTAGTCAGTTTGTGGTGGTAGCAATTGATGCCAAGCAGATGGAGGATGGCATTTGGCGTGCCACAACCCACGGCGGTAGCCGTGCCAGCGATAAGGAGCTCTTCTCGTGGGCTCGCGAGGCTCAGGAGCGTGGAGCAGGTGAGATTCTCTTCACCTCGATGAATCACGACGGCACACGTTCAGGCTATCCCTGCGAGACCTTTGCCCGATTGGCCGATGTGGTATCAATCCCCATCATTGCCTCGGGTGGCGCAGGCTCAGTAAAGGATATTGCCGATGTGCTCACCGCAGGTCGTGCCGATGCAGCCTTGGCCGCCAGCATTTTCCACTTTGGTGAGATTACGGTGGAGAACCTTAAAAAGGAGTTGAAACAGTTAAACATAGATGTTAGATTATGACATTCGATGATTTCAAATTAGATAAATGTGCCGATGGCCTGTTGCCCGTGGTTGTGCAGGATGCATCGACGCTTAAGGTGCTTATGCTCGGCTATATGAATCGTGAGGCTTTCGAGCGCACTCAGGCCGAGGGACGTGTTACATTCTTCTCTCGCACACGCCAGACTCTCTGGACCAAGGGCGAGACAAGCGGGCACTATCTGCTCGTAAAGGATATGTATATCGACTGCGATGGCGACACCTTGCTTATCAAGGCCAATCCCATTGGTCCCACTTGCCATCGTGGTACGGTGAGTTGCTTCGACACTCCTACCGAGGAGGGCTTTATCCGCCACTTACAGAGTGTTATTCAGCAGCGTCATCGTGATATGCCCGAGGGTTCATACACCACTAAACTCTTTATTAAGGGTGTGAAGAAGATTGCCCAGAAAGTGGGCGAGGAGGCTGTAGAGAGCGTTGTGGAGGCTGTTGACGGCAACCGTGACCGTTTCATCTATGAGGCTTCAGATATGGTGTACCACCTGTTGGTGTTGCTTGAGCAGATGGGTTGCTCGATTGAGGATTTGGAGCGCGAACTATCGCTGCGCCATAAATAAAAGTTATGCTACACCGCTTTAGTCACGACATATCGTCCATCGAACTTCCTCAACAGTTCACCTGGCCGTTTCATTACATGCCTCATCCGCTTTGCCGTCTGGCAGCCGATGAGGTGCGTCACTATGTGAGTTCGCGCATTGAGTGGAGTGCTGAGGTTGCCGCAGGTAAGATGTTTGGTGTGCTGGTGGTGCAGGATAAAGCTGGTAAGTTGGGCTTTTTGGCCGCCTTTTCGGGTAATCTGGCAGGTCGTAACGACCACGAATACTTCGTACCAGCAGTCTATGATATGTTGCAGCCCGACGACTTTTTCCGTCGAGAGGAGACCGCTATTTCGGCCATTAATCACCGCATAGATGCGATGTGCAGTAGCGAAGAGTATATATCGGCACAGCATAACTTGGACGCACAACGTCAGCGAGCCCGAGAGGAGTTGGATGCCCTTAAAATAACTCTTGCCCAGCGCAAGGTTGCTAGAGATGAGCGCCGAGCAATGGGCGTGGAGGAGTCGGTGTTGCGCCTTGAGAGTCAGCACGACAATGCCGATCTGCAACGCCTTAAGCGTTCACTGCGCGAGGCGGAGAGTAAGGCCGAGCAAAAGTTAAAATTGCTGCAAGATGGTATTGACGCCCTACGTGAGGAGCGTCGTCGCCGTTCGGCTGAGTTGCAGATGGCTCTGTTCCGCGAGTTCCGTATGCTCAACGCACGGGGCGAGGAGCTCGACCTCTGCGAGTTGTTTGCTCCCACCGCTCAGCGTATTCCTCCGGCGGGTGCTGGTGAGTGTGCTGCTCCCAAACTTTTGCAATATGCCTATCTTAATGGCTTGAGACCTCTGGCTATGGCCGAGTTTTGGCAGGGTGCTTCGCCGCGTGGCGAGGTACGTCACGATGGACATTTCTATCCCTCGTGCAATAGCAAGTGTAAGCCTATACTTATGCATATGATGCAGGGCCTCAATGTCGAGCCTAATCCATTGACCGAAATACAACCCGCCGAGCCCGAAATACTCTATGAAGATGGCGCTTTGGTGGTGATTAATAAGCCGTGCGGAATGTTATCTGTCGATGGCAAGTCGGGCGTGCGCTCGGTGGAGATGTGGGCGCGCGAGCGATATAGCGAGGCTATGATTGTGCATCGTCTGGATCAATCCACATCTGGAATTTTGATTGTTGCGAAAAATAAGGCCATTCATTATGCGTTGCAATCGCAGTTTATCGGCCGTACGGTAGCGAAGAGTTATGTGGCTCTGCTCGAGGGAGTAATCGAAAAGTGTAGTGGTAGGATCGATCTTGCGATGCGTCTTGATTATGACAACCGCCCCCGTCAGATGATTGCTGCCGATGGCAAACAAGCCATAACCGAGTATGAGGTCGTAGGTGTGGAGGATGGCCAGACACGTGTCAAATTCAGACCTATTACCGGTCGTACCCACCAATTGCGCCTGCACGCGGCGCATTGTGATGGCCTTAATGCCCCTATAGTTGGCGATGATATCTATGGCCGTGGACTTGAGGCGGATTGCACCGATGGACACCGCCTATGTCTGCACGCTTGTAGTCTTGAGTTTGATCATCCTACGACGGGAGAACGCATAAAAGTCGAGTGCGAGGCCGATTTTTAGCGTGATGAGATATTTGGCTAAGCAAACTTTTTTTGTTAAATTTGGGCAACTAAATGCCTGAATATGAAAGTTGGAAAACTAGCTCTTCTTCTCTTTATAGTATCTTGCTTTTTCTCTTGCAAGCCTCAACCCTCTGGTCTGATGATAGATTTGGTGAAAGATGCCTCAGCGCTCTACTCCAATGGCTATCGCACACAGGCCAAGATGCAGAATATTTCTCATAGAGATTTTGCCATTTACCAATACGCAGCTATCCGTTCATCGCGTCCTACATTCGGATGGATAGTGCCCGATATGGGTAGCGGTACGATGCAGACAACCTATCATATCGTAGTGGATGACAATAGGGAAGATGCTTCATCGCGCCGAGGCAAGGTGTGGAATAGCGGCGAGGTTGAGAGCTCGAGTTCTGTGGCCGTAGAGTATGGCGGCGAGGACTTGCAGCCCTCGAAACTATATTATTGGAGTGTGCGTGTTGAGACCAACTACGGTCAGTCAGCGTGGTCAGCCGTACAGGCATTCCGTACAGCCGATGAGTTGCAACCATACGCTGTGTCGTATAGTCCGCAGATACGCGAACGCGATCTGCCCGTGGAGGTGCGCCGTACGGATGAGCGTACTACTTTCATCGATTTTGGTCGAGCTTCGTTCGCATCGCTGGAACTGACCCTTAAAAGCGATGAGGAGGGTAAGACGATATATGTAGCCATTGGTGAGGATGCAAAAGATGGCCGCATCAATACCAAGCCCCACGGCACGGTGCGCTACTATCGTTATCCGCTTACGCTTCGTAAGGGACGCCACACATATCACATAATTCCCGAAAAAGATAAACGCAATACAGGCCCGCAGGCCGTGCTCGTTCCCGACTATTTGGACGAGATTGCCCCTATGCGCTATTGCCAGATAGAAGAGTATGAGGGTGAGGTGAAGGCGGAAGATGTAGTGCGCCACACTACAATCTACCCGTTCGATATGGAGGCTGCCCACTTCGAGAGTGATAATGAGACGCTCAACGCTGTGTGGGAGTTGTGCAAATATACCATTAAGGCAACCTCGGCTCTGGGCATATACATCGATGGCGACCGAGAGCGCATCCCCTACGAGGCCGACGCCATCATCAATCAGTTAAGCCACTACACCACCGACCGTGAGTATGCTATGGGACGTCGCACCTCGGAGTATCTGTTGGAGCATCCCACTTGGCCGACGGAGTGGATTTTGCAGGCTCTCATAATTGCCTGGAACGACTATCTGTATACAGGTGACAGCCGCTCGATAGAGGCCAATTACGATATACTTAAGGCTCGTACGTTGCAGTCGTTGCGTCGTGATAATGGCCTTATCTCAACAACCGACGATAGGGTAAAGAGTGACTATTTCAAGTCATCGATTCGCTTCTATGGCGATATGCGTGATATTGTCGACTGGCCACGTTGCGGCGACTGGCCTCACGGCGAGGACGATAACTACCACTTGACCGACTATAACACCGTAGTCAATGCCTTCCATTATCGTGCGCTCACTATCCTGCAACAGATGGCTACGCTGACCAATCGTCACCTCGAGGCTAAGGCTTTGGAGCAGGAGTGCAAGGCATTGTATGATGCATTCAATACACTGCTCTTTGATGAAGAGAAGGGTGTCTATCGCGATGGTCTTGATAGCGAACACATATCTCTGCACTCTAACCTCTTCCCGTTGGCGTTGGGTCTTGTCGATAAGAGCCGCCAGCCCAGAGTGATGGAGTACATCCGTAGCCGAGGCTTGGTGTGTAGTGTCTATGCCGCTCAATTCTTGATGGATGCCGTATATGGTGCTGCCGATGGCGACTATGGCCTACATCTGCTATCGAAGGAGGATGAGCGTAGCTGGTATAATATGGTGCGCCACGGAGCTACTATGACCTACGAGGCGTGGGACGATAAGTTTAAGAATAATCAGGATTGGAACCACGCTTGGGGCGCTGCACCTGCCAATGTCATCCCTCGCTATGTTGTGGGAGTTACGCCCCTTGAGCCCGGATGCGCACGTATGGCCATCGCTCCACAGACATCTAGTCTGAAATCGGTCAAGGCTACCGTACCGACCATTCGTGGTGGGGTAGAGGTTGAGATAAATGCCACCGAGGAGGCCTATTTGATGCGAGTAGTAATACCTGCCAACACTATGGCTGAGGTGTCGTTGCCCGCAATGCGAGCCGTGACAGAGCTCTATGTCGATGGCCAACCTTTAGAGCCCAACCTGACTGAAGATGACCGTATAGATTGTGGCTCTATAGGCTCGGGAGCACATACTTTCGAGTTGAGATATTAGAGAGTTGAATATAAATAAAAGCTGGCTACCCATCAAGTCGCTTTTTACGTTGCGTAAAACCCCCTTATATAGTGCGCCTACCTAATGAAAGTTGGGTTGGCGTTTTTTTTGTTGGCGCGTAATGACTTTTTTAGTTTTAGTCCTCAGTTATAGGGTTTTGGATTACATGTTAATTGAAAATAATTTGCATAATTGCGGCATTATTACTAAGATAAATTTGGAATTTCCTATATATATATATATTTGTATTAAGTGTATCGACTAACCTAAAAATTTAAATTTATGGCAACTAAGGGAATTTCATCAAGAACACTGCGAAAATTGCCTACAAATATGCAGGTGAAGCTTTCGCAGGCTGCAGTTCGTTCAAGAACAAGAGCGACAGCAACTACAGCCAGCCCGAAGACAAACAGTTCTGTGCCTGGAGTATCAACGCCCCAATCTCGTGATGCACAGATTAAGGCTGCGTTTAATTATAACCTAAGTGAATTCATTGGTTATGATCAGGTGGCGGCTGTAGATCAGGAGTTGAAGAACTCGGTATATCGAGCTGTCGATGACTCGACAAAGACCGACAACGCACAGACTACATCGTTTGATATTGCCAATGGCTCAACTACATTCTATCCAGGCAAGCTGGTAAGAGTGGATAAAACAAACTTCCTTAAGGCAGGACCTCAGAACTTGGCAGTCGGTGCTAATCAACGAGCTCCGATGACTTTTAGAATCATAGCTGGAGGTCGTCAAAAGGCTGGTTTAAACCTTGATGTTAGCAACAATACGGAAACAGAGGTAAATGATTTTATTGTAAATAAAATCGGAGAGTTCTTTAAGGAGAATAATAACCAACCTCTGCCCGTAAGCACAAATCTTGCGTTTGACGGTAAGGAAATCTTCTCAAAAGAGCACCTGGATACTAAGGTGACTTGTAAGATTGATGCCTTTGGTGTTGATGCGTCAGTATCGACTGATACTACAACCACAAAGAATTATGTTTTGTATAAGATAGTACAATCATATTATACAGCTCACTATGATGGATCAAATATTTCTACACCTTCAAAGGTATTCAATTTGGATCAGGTGGATGACGATATGATTGCTGTATTGAATGATTGCAAGACCAAAAATACACCTGTGGCGTATATTTCAGAGGTGACTTATGGTCGTGTGATTTTGATGATGCTCTCTTCAACACTTTCTGTTGAGAAGATAAAGGCTTCGTTAAAGGTAAATAAGGGTGGCGTAAACGTGAGTGCTGACGCTAATTCTGATAAAGAGAATAAGCAGATTGAGATTAAGGTCGTAGCCTTTGGTGGTGGCATTGGTGCTGCTACAGATTTGTGTGCGGGAACACTGAAGGACTTTACAACTGATAAATCATATCTTGACTCTATTAACAATCTGTTAAAGGATAATCAGTTTACTTCTCCTTATTATGCGGTACCAATCTCTTATAAGTTGAAGTTCCTGAAAGATAACTCTGATGTAGTTCTCAATAACTCATTCAAGGATGTGGATGTTGAGGATGATATTAAGATTAAATTTAAAGCAGGTCACTTGGGCGTGAGTGTAAATGTTTATACTCGATATATGGCACCAGTAATGCAGAATGGTAAGTTGGTATGGACAGCTTTTACAGGTCAAAATAAAAAGACTTTAAATGCTTGGGGAAGTGCAAGTTTAGTTATTCCAGCGAGAGCTCGTTTTGTTCAAATTTCTGTGTCGCCTCAGGTGCGAGGTAGAAAATATACAGTCATTTTAGATCGTTTGCCACTGAAGGGCAGTATGTATAATAGTGATAGTGGCTATCATGAGTGTAAAATTCAAATTTCAGGAGATACTGCACAGAGTTTTTCAGTAACTCCAAATGCAAGTTTATTGAATTTTAATCAAGATTATAGCTTGTATGAAGATAAGAAATGTGATGGTATCTTTAGAAATATAGGTGCTATTACCTCAACTGAAGCAACAAAGGCTGGTTTCTTTAACGTTGAAAACTATGTAGCATTCTTGGCTAACCAAGATTTCAATAAGTTTAGCAATAAAGTAAGCGGTTTGCATCAATTCTATTCGTCTGATTATATCAGGGATGAGGATGCAAAAGAAAAGAAAGCGGCTACCGGTAAATAATTGAGCTAAGATGTAAGTAACTACCCACACATCGTGTGGGTAGTTTTTTTATAAGTTAAGTAATGCGTTCCTTCTTTTGCAGGGGTGCGGAGCGATTATTTTGTGAATGAAAATTGTGAGTTTACTCATACATTCTAATACACAAAACAAAGCGACTGATATATATCAGTCGCCCTGCTAAAAATTAGTGGAGAATATCGGATTCGAACCGATGACCTCTTGCATGCCATGCAAGCGCTCTAACCAGCTGAGCTAATCCCCCTTGCTATGGTGCAAATATATGCAGAGAATTTCACTTCTCCAAATCTTCGACCTGAAAAAAACAATCTGTCCGCACTTGGCCGAGGTGAAAATAAATTGATATTTTCTCAGATATTGTGTAGTTTTATAACACTCATTGCGTCTAATATAGTGAATGGGTACCCCAAATGAACCAAATCATTAACTTAAAAATGGAGAATTTAGAGAAAGAGTTTACGCGGATGGTCAGCGAACATAAGGATACTATATATATGGTGTGCTATATGTTCTCCAAGGACAATGCCGAGGTGGAGGATCTCTATCAGGAGATTCTTATTAACCTCTGGCGCAGTCTGCCTAAGTTTGAGCAAAGGAGTAGTGTCAAGACGTGGATATGGCGCATAAGTCTTAATACCTGCATCTCGATCGATCGTAAGAAGCGTCGCCGCTCATCATTGCCGCTCGAACTGGATATAGACCTTTACAACGACTCGGACCGCGACACCAAGCAGATTAAATTGCTGCACGAGCGCATCAACCGCTTAGGTCCCTTCGACAGGGCTATCATCCTGCTGTGGCTGGAGAATATGTCCTACGAGGAGATCGGAGCCATAGTAGGTATCTCGGAGAAGAATGTGTCGGTAAGACTTTACAGAATCAAGGAACAACTTAAAACTATGAAATAGTATGGATACAAGAGATAATATGGAACTTACGGAGCTGCGCGAGCAGGTGGCTCTGTTTAAGGAGAAACTTATGCGTCAGCAGATAATCTCGGAGCAGAACATTGTCGCTGCGGCGCAGAAGGGTATCGGCAAACTCAATAAAGCAGGTAATATATGGAGCATATTTGGCATCTTTGCAGTGTTGTATTGCTCGTGGGCGTTTCATCGTTTCGGATTTAGTGATGGCTTTGTCATTGGAACTGCTATATTCCTTGCGATTTGTGCAGCAGTGACCATCTATGCTAATTTGGGAATACGCTCGATAGATGTTGCTAATGGAAATCTGGTGGATATATCACAGCGACTGATTAGTTTTCGTAAGATTTACAGTCGCTACCATCTATTCGCTGTGCCTGCGCTCCTGGTGTGGTGCTACTTCCTTTACCAAGATGCACAACATATGCTGGAGCATGCCGAGGGCTTCCTTATTGCCGGGTGTGTGGGTGGTCTGGTTGGTGCCGTAATCGGCTTGAAGGCTCATTTTAAGGTTATCCGCGAGACCGACAAGGTGCTAAAGAACATCAACGAGCTGATGCAGCATAAAGAGTAACTCTTATAACATAGTTAATAAAAAAGCGACTCCGTTTTGGGGCGCTTTTTTTTGTGTCTCAGGTGTTTCACCAACACTATGTCAAGGACAAAAAAGCCCTCCCAAACGGGAAGGCTTTACATATAGTTATCGCAATGCGATTACTTGCCCATATAACCCTTGATAATGGAGCGCAGCGACCAAAGCCCCCTTTACAGAAAGGGGGTTGGTGGATAGGTAACACAAGAATTTGGCACACCACTACTATATCAAGGGTAAACAAAAAAGCCCTCCCAAGCGGGAAGGCTTTACATATATAGCGGTAACACGATTACTTACCCATGTAACCCTTGATATAGTGGTGATGAGAACCGTAGCGGTTGAACGCAGCCTCATCCAAAGCCTCCTGTGCAGAGGGGTGAGCAACAGAGATGATAAGGCGTGCACGCTCCTGAAGGCTCTTACCGTAGAGATCAACAGCACCGTTCTCAGTTACGAAGTAGTGGATGTGGTTACGAGTAGTAACAACACCTGCACCCTCGGTGAGTGCGTCAGAGATCTTCGATACACCCTTGTTAGTGATTGAAGGCATAGCGATGATAGCCTTACCACCCTTAGAGAGTGATGCACCGTAGATGAAGTCCACCTGACCACCTACGCCTGAGTAGAACTTACGGCCGAGTGAGTCAGCACATACCTGACCAGTGATATCAACCTGAAGAGCAGAGTTGATAGCAGTTACCTTGTCGTTCTTTGAGATGATGAAGGGATCGTTGGTGTAACCTACATCCATCATCATAACGCCGGGGTTGTCGTGGATGAAGTCATATACCTTCTGTGAACCCATCAAGAAGGTAGATACCATCTTACCCTTGTCGATGTTCTTAGCCTCGCCGTTGATAACGCCAGTCTCAACGAGGGGCAATACGCCGTCAGCGAACATCTCGGTGTGGATACCGAGGTTCTTGTGACCGCCGAGCTGTGCAAGAACTGCATTGGGAATAGCACCAATACCCATCTGAAGAGTAGCGCCATCCTCGATAAGAGCAGCACAGTGCTTACCGATAGCAACCTCAACCTCGTTAGGAGTAGAGAAGTGCGCCTCCTCGAGGGGCTGATCGTCAGCTACGAAGATGTCGATCTTTGATGAGTGAATCATAGCATCACCCCAAGCACGAGGAACATACTTGTTCACAACTGCGATAACGTGATCAGCGCACTCAACAGCAGCCAATGTAGCATCTACTGAAGTACCGAGTGATACATAACCGTGCTGGTCGGGAGTAGATACCTGAATCATTGCTACGTTACAGGGAACAGCGCCAGTGCGGTAGAGCTTCTGAGTCTCGCTCAGGAAGATAGGAATATAGTCAGCGAAACCTGCCTGTGTAGTCTTACGTACGTTGCCACCTACGAAGAATGAGTCGAGCTGGAATACGCCCTCGAACTCGGGCTCTGAGTAGGGTGCGGGACCCTCAGTGTGGAGGTGGTGGATGTGTACATCCTTCAACTCGCCTGCGCGACCACGCTCGCACATAGCCTTAATCAAGCACTGGGGTGCTGATGCTACTGATGAGAGGTGAATGTGATCACCCGACTTGATTACCTTAACGGCCTCTTCTGCCGTAGTAAATTTAATCTGTGCCATTTTTTTAAATTTGGTTTATGTTTTTGTAATTCTAATTGTGCTCTTTGTGTTGCAAAATTATATGTTACGTCATTGCCCGACACCCTTTGGGTGGCGATGGCAATCCTCCATGCCTAAATCTGTTGTCTTTGCCCCGAGGATACCCATCGCTACTGCGTAGCGGGGTATGACGCATATTACATCTTACAATTCTGAATGTTATTGCTTACTTACGCTTTACCTCTACCTGCTCGTAGCCCTCGACGATATCGCCTACGCGGATGTCGTTGAATGACTCGATGTTAAGACCGCAATCCTGACCTACAGTTACCTCCTTCACATCGTCCTTGAAGCGACGCAGTGAGCCGAGCTTACCAGTGTAGATTACGATACCATCACGAATCACGCGGATAGGTGTGTTGCGCTGCAACTTACCCTCGCGAACGATACAACCCGCTACGGTACCAACCTTCGAGATCTTGAAGGTCTCGAGAACCTCGATAGAGCAGGTGATAACCTCCTTCATCACGGGCTCCAACATACCCTCGATCGCATCCTTGATATCGTTCACCGCATCGTAGATGATAGAGTAGAGACGAATCTCAATCTCCTCCTTCTCGGCGGTCTTGCGTGCTGCGGCCGAAGGACGTACCTGGAAGCCGACGATAATTGCGTTTGACGCTGTTGCGAGCAATACGTCCGACTCCGAAATCTGACCTACGGCAGCGTGGATAACGTTCACCTGTACGGTCTCCTTTGAGAGCTTGATGAGTGATCCCGACATAGCCTCTACAGATCCGTCCACGTCACCCTTAACGATGATGTTAAGCTCCTTGAACGAGCCGATAGCGATACGGCGACCAATCTCGTCGAGTGTGATGTGCTTCTGAGTCATAATACCCTGCATACGCTGCAACTGCTCACGCTTGTTGGCAATCTCGCGTGCCGAGCGGTCGTCATCCATTACGTTGAAGCTATCACCTGCCTGGGGCGCACCATTCAAACCGAGCACCTGTACGGGAGTTGAAGGACCTGCCTCCAATACCTTCTTACCGTTCTCGTCGAACATAGCCTTCACACGGCCTGTGTATGTACCCGAGAGCAATACATCGCCAATACGCAGTGTGCCACTCTGTACCATAATAGTAGCTACATAACCGCGACCCTTGTCAAGTGTTGACTCGATAACGCTACCCTGAGCCTTCTTGTTGGGGTTAGCCTTCAGGTCGAGCATCTCGGCCTCCAAAAGCACCTTCTCCAAGAGCTTGTCCAGGTTGATACCCTTCTTAGCCGAGATATCCTGGCTCTGGTACTTACCTCCCCACTCCTCAACAAGGTAGTTCATCTGAGCCAGCTGCTCCTTGATGTGCTCGGGATTAGCTGCGGGCTTATCAATCTTGTTGATCGCAAATACCATAGGTACACCTGCTGCCTGTGCGTGGTTGATAGCCTCCACGGTCTGGGGCATCACGTGGTCGTCAGCCGATACGATGATAATCGCAACGTCGGTAATCTTGGCACCACGGGCACGCATAGCGGTGAAGGCCTCGTGACCAGGGGTGTCGAGGAATGTTACCTTCTGGCCATTGTAGTTCACCGAGTAAGCACCGATGTGCTGGGTGATACCTCCGGCCTCGCCCTCGATTACGTTGGTCTTACGGATGTTGTCAAGAAGCGAAGTCTTACCGTGGTCAACGTGACCCATAACGGTCACAATGGGGGGACGGGGCAGAAGATCCTCCTCCTTGTCGCCCTCCTCGTCGATGGCCTCAGCAACCTCGACGGTTACGAACTCGGTCTTGAAACCGAACTCCTCGGCAACAACTACCAATGCCTCAGCATCGAGACGCTGGTTGATAGATACCATCAGACCGAGGTTCATACAAGCCGAGATAACCTCCATGGGCGATACGTCCATCATGGTAGCCAGCTCGCTCACGGTTACGAATTCGGTAACCTTTAGAACCGAGCGCTCCATCTGCTCGCGCTCCATCTCCTCCGACATCTTCTCGCGGATCTCCTCACGCTTCTCCTTGCGGTACTTGGCACCCTTGTTCTTTGCACCCTTGGCTGTAAGACGTGCCAGAGTGTCCTTAACCTGCTTTGATACCTCCTCGTCGCTTACCTCAGTGCGAACTACAGGCTTAGGCTGGTGCTTCTCCTTCTTCTTGTTGCGGCGACCCTCACCCGGCTTGGGCTGGTTCTGCTGCGAAGGATTGTTGTTATTCTGCTGTGCGGGCTGTCCACCCTTCTTCTTGTCTTTGTTCTCGTTCTTGAGCTCCTTGCCGGCATTCTTGCCCTGCTTATTAACGTCTACCTTCTCCTTCTCCAGACGCTTGCGCTTGTGCTTGCCTCCAGGAACCATACCCGATACGTCCATAGTACCGAGAATCTGGGGACCAGCTAGCTGTGTGTGGGCAGGACGGAATACGCCATCCTTCTTGGGCTCCTCTGCTTTGGGCTCGCTCACGGGCTCTGCCTTAGGCTCCTCTTTCATAGGGGCGGGTGCAGGCTTAGGCTCCTCCTTTACGGGAGCAGGAACGGGAGTAGGCTTGGTCTCTGCCTTTACGGGCTCTGTCTTGCGCTTGCCGGCATCGAGATCCATCTTACCCAAAATCTTAGGCTGGGGAACCTCGTCCTTGACGCTGATGATGTTGCTCTTGATGATGACCTCATCCTTCTGTGCCTCATCCTCCTCTTTCTTGCCATTGTCGATGGTAATCGACTCCTTCTTGCCAAGAGATATTTTCTCGCGAACATTGTCGCGTTCCTTGCCCGTAATCGAGCGGTTAGAGCCAAACTCCTTCTCAAGCATAGCATACATCTCGGGTGTTACCTGTGAATTGGGTGAGCCGTCGATCTGAATGCCCTTCTTGAGCAAGAAGTCTACGATGGTATTCAATCCCACCTTGAACTCTTTTGCCACTTGAATGAGCCTTATCTTTCTGTTATTGGTCATATTTTTCTCCTCTCTTTGCTAAAATTAAACATCTTCCCGACTTTTGAAGAGCCTTAGCTCTGGTTGCAGGACAGTGTCGGAAGCCCTGTCTTGGGGATGTTACTCCTCGAACTCAGCCTTCAGGATTGAGACTACCTTCTCAGCCTGCTCAACCTCGAGGTCGGCACGCTGTGCAATCTCCTCAACGGGCAACTCCAATACGCTCTTGGCGGTGTCGCAGCCTGCAGCCTTCAAGGCGTCGATGATCCAAGCATCGATCTCGTCGGCAAACTCTGTCAGAGCTACATCCTCCTCCTCGATCTCGCGATATACGTCGATATCGTAGCCTGTGAGCATCTTCGACAGACGGATGTTCAAACCGCCCTTACCGATGGCGAGTGATACCTGGTCGGGCTTGAGATATACCGATGCGGTCTTGCGCTCCTCGTCGATAGTGATAGTAGAAATCTTAGCGGGATTCAGTGAACGCTGAATCATAAGCTGAGGATTGGTGGCATAGTTCACAACGTCGATATTCTCGTTGGGAAGCTCCTTCACGATAGTGTAGATACGTGAACCCTTCATACCTACGCAAGCGCCTACGGGGTCGATGCGGTCGTCATACGACTCAACGGCTACCTTGGCACGCTCGCCGGGGATGCGGGCAATGTTCTTGATTGTGATAAGACCATCGTAAATCTCGGGTACCTCCTGCTCGAACAGACGCTCGAGGAACTGGTTAGCGGTACGCGAGAGGATGATACGGGGCTGGTTGTTGTGAAGCTCTACGCTCTTAACGATAGCCTTGATGGTGTCGCCCTTGCGGTAGAAGTCGCCGGGAATCTGCTCCGACTTGGGTAGGATAAGCTCGTTCTCCTCGTCATCGAGCAGCAATACCTCGCGCTTCCATACCTGATAAACCTCACCTGCGATAATCTCGCCCACCTTCTCAGAGTACTTCTCGTAGAGGTTAGCCTTCTCCAAATCCAAAAGGCGTGAAGCAAGGTTCTGGCGCAATGAGAGTACGGCACGACGGCCAAACTGATTCATTGTGATCTGGTCGGTGTACTCGTCGCCCACCTCGTACGATGAGTCGATAGCCTTAACCTCCGATACTGTGATCTGTGTGTTGGGATTCTCCAGAGCATCGTCCTCGACAACCTCGCGGTTGCGCCAAATCTCCAAATCGCCCTTCTCAGGGTTGATAATCACGTCGAAGTTCTCGTCACTCTCGAACTGCTTCTGCAGAGCGTGGCGGAATACATCCTCCAAAACGCCGATCATTGTGGCCTTGTCGATGTTTTTCAGTTCTTTGAACTCGGCAAAGTTACTGATCAGATTTAAGTTTTCCATTCTTGTTTTGTTTTTATTTATTTCTTGTTTTGTGTCTTGATATTATTTGAAATCCAAATACTCCTTGGTGTATTTGATCTCATCGAAGCGGTAGGTGCGCTCGACCGATACCATCACCTTGCGCTTCTTGCCCTCAACGGCCTGCTTCTCCTCGTAGGAGATGGTGATGCCCTCGTCGGTCACGGCGTCCAGCTTTGCGAGTACCTTGATGCCTGAGAGGAGCAATACCTCTACCGACGAACCAATAAGCTTGCGGTACTGACGGATGTTCTTGAGCTCAGAGCCAATGCCAGCCGATGCTACGGTGAGTGAGAAGTCCTCAACCTCGCGGTCGAATTCGGCTTCGATTTTGCGGCTGAGTTCAACGCAACGCTCGATTGTAACGTGGGTGTCGCTGTCGATCAGGAGTTCTACTTCGTTCATTGGTGAGCACTTGCAACTTACAGTAAACAAGTCAGTTCCAGCCAACTCGCGGTCGGCTATTTCGATTATTTTCTCGCAGTCTATCATCTTTTTGTTCGATTATAAGTACGAAATAAGGGGACCTTTCGTCCCCTTACAATTCATTCACGATGCAAAAATAGTGAAAAAAAACGATTCTACAAATATTTATCGCTTAATTATTTATAAATATAGGTGTTACTTACCAAACGTGCGCGAAACGAATGGCAGAGCCTCGTACAAAGCCGAGTGCCAATACTCCCATGTATGAGCGCCGTCACGAACTCGCAGCTGATGAGGAATGCCTGCCTTACGCATTGCCAGAACAAGGTCAATGTTGAACTCGAAGAGGAAGTCGTCGTCACCACAGTCGATATACCACGCAACGGTCTTCAGTGCCTCCTTGGTCTTTTCGTCGGCGTTCTTTACGTAATCCACGCAGCTGTACTTATTTGCCGCTGTGAGCATGTGCCACATCTTGTTCTTCTCTCCAGAGGGGTTGGGAGCCGGGTAGTGCATAAGCGCACTCATAGCGTAGCAGGCGCAGAACATATCGGCGTGACGTTGTGCATAAGATGTTGAGCCACCGCCACCCATTGACAAACCTGCGATGGCACGATTAGCCTTGTCGCCCTTAATGCGATACTCCTTTTCGACGGTAGGGAGGAACTCTTCGTAGAAGAAACGCTCATAAGCCCAGCCATCCATGTCGAAGTAGCCGTTCCAAACCTCGTCGTAGATGTTACCACCAGCGTTGGGCATAATGACAATCATATCGCACACCTCGCCTGCAGCCTTTAATTGGTCCATCACATCCTTCAGGTGGCCACGGCCTGCCCAATCCTCGTGCGTGCCATTCATGCCGTGCAGAAGATAGAGCACGGGGTATGTGCGCTCGGGCTGCAGGTCGTAGCCTACGGGAAGAAATACGGTGTACTGACGCTCGGCGCCCAGAATCTTACTTTGCATCGACTTTACCTCGGTGCGACTCTGGTTGCGCATCATTGCACGCATCTGCTCTTGTTGTGAGTTGTTTTGTGCTACGGCAATCAGCGATAGGCACGCCATAGCGAGTGAGAGAATAAAACGTTTCATATCGGTTAGTTTTAGTTTGTAGTTTCTAGCGTAATAGATATAGCGAAGATACAATAAATGATGCGATAATGAAAATAAATCGTGTAGTTTTATTCGTCGGCAACAAACAAAAAAAAGAGTGCTACCTTTTGGTGTAGCACTCTTCGATAATTGCTATTTTGCGACCCTATGTTACTCGGTCTTTGCCTTCTTCTGATAGGGCTTGATACAACCACGCTGTGATGAGCGTACGAAGTTAATCAAGTAGTCGCGCTCGGGTGACTGAGGCAACTCGGCTTCGGCAGTATCGCAAGCATTGAGGTAGTTCATATCGCTCTGGAAGAGGATACGACATACATCGTGGATGGCCATAATCTGCTCGTGCGAGAAGCCACGACGTGAAAGGCCAGTCTTGTTGATACCTGCGTAGTGCTCGTTGTTCGATGCGGTGATGTAAGGAGGAATATCCTTTGTTACACCCGACATACCCTGAATCATAGCGTGGTCGCCAATGTGTACCCACTGGTGTACGGCTGAGTGACCGCCGATTACAACCCAATCGCCAACGTGTACCTCGCCTGCGAGTGATACGCCATTCACGATGACACAGTTGCTACCAACCACACAGTCGTGACCAACGTGAGCGTAAGCCATAATCAGGTTGTTTGAGCCGATGATGGTTGTGCCGGTAGAGGCTGTTCCACGGCTGATTGTAACGCACTCGCGGATGTCGCAGTTGTCGCCAATTACGGCAGTGGTTACTTCGCCACGGAACTTCAAATCCTGAGGCTTGCAGGCAACCGATGCGAATGAGTGAATCTTACAACTCTTGCCAATGCGGGCACCATCGTGAATTACAGCCGAGGGACCGATCCAGCAGCCATCGCCAATCTCTACATCTGCTGCGATGTATGCAAAGGGTTCAATAGTGACGTTCTCGCCGATTTTTGCATCGGGGTGAACGTATGCCAAGTTGCTAATCATAAATCTGTTTTTATTCTGTTTTTTGTTTTTTCACAATCTGTGCCATCAATGTAGCCTCGCAAGCAAGCTGTCCGCCTACGAACACCTTACCGATGATAGAGGCAATACCACGACGCACGGGCTCGATGATGTGTGCCTCGATCTGGAGTGTGTCACCGGGCACCACCTTGCGCTTGAAACGAACACCGTCCATACGCAGGAAATAGGTCGAGTAGTCTTTGGGATTCTCAACGCTGTTGAGCACGATGATACCACCAGCTTGTGCCATAGCCTCCACAAGCAACACGCCCGGCATAACGGGCTCATCGGGGAAGTGGCCTGTGAAGTGAGGCTCATTGAAGGTTACATTCTTAATCGCACCAATCGATTTGTTGTCCAAGTGGAACACCTTGTCGATGAGCAAGAAAGGATAGCGGTGGGGCAGAAGATTACGCACTGCGTTGTTATCCAAAATGGGGCTCTTCGATGCGCTATACTTGAATGCGGGCTTCTCACCATCGCGACGAATCGACGCCAAGAGCTGCTTCATAAACTCGGTGTTGGCATAGTGGCCGGGGCGTGATGCCCATACACGGCCCTTAATGCGCATACCCAGCAGGGCGAAGTCACCCAACAGGTCGAGCAACTTGTGACGAGCCAACTCGTTGCTGGCACGCAACTGCAGGTTGTTAAGGTAACCGCCTGTTACGCGGATATCATCCTTGCCGAAGATCTGCTTGAGGTGAGCAAGCTGCTCCTCCGATACAGGATTCTCTACCACTACGATAGCGTTATCCAAGTCACCACCCTTAATCAGATTCATCTTGAAGAGTGGCTCCAACTCGTGCAAGAAGCAGAATGTACGGCAGGGGGCGATGTTCTCCTTATACTCGTTGAACATATCGAGTGTGGCGTACTGGTTACCGACAACCTTCGAGTTGAAGTCGATGTGCACCGATACGGTGAACTCGTCGTCGGGGTAGATGATAATGGCCACGCCCTTGTCGGGAATGGTATATACCTGCTTCTCGGTTACTTCGTAATACTTACGGTCGGCCTGCTGCTCAACCAGACCTGTCTTCTCGATAGCCTCGGCATACTCTCTTGCCGAACCATCCATAATGGGGGTCTCGGGGCCATCGATATCTACCAATGCATTATCCACGCCTAAGGTCCAGAGGGCTGAGAGGATATGCTCGATGGTGCTCACCTTAGCAGCACCCTTCTCGATGGTAGTACCACGTGAAGTGTCGGTTACATATTCGCAAAGTGCGGGTACGGTAGGTTGGCCTTCGAGGTCGATTCGACGAAATACGATACCGTGGTTCTCGGCTGCGGGATGTATGGTCATAGTAACCGTTACACCTGTGTGCAATCCCTTACCTGAGAATGATATTACACCCGCAAGGGTTTGTTGTTTATTCTGCATATTCGGTAAAATTAGTTGGTAAATTGGGCAACTATTATCCGCGACTGATAATTTATGCGCGCAAATATACCAAAAATACACAAAAAAAACGTATTTTTGCATTAGTTTTAGAGTAAAGAAGCATACAAAATGTCAAATACAGAGCCCAATAGCATAACAGATACCCCAAAAACCGCTACTCCGCGTCCTGAACGACCTGCGCGTCGCCAGCGATTGCGCCTACCATTCGACAATAGAAAACAAGATGCAGGCGAGTGGGCCTACGACCATCGTCTGGGTTTGAGTGTAATGGTGATTGCCTATCTTGTTTTGGGAATTCTCTTTTTTGCGTCGAAGATAGTCATCGGTTCAAAACCTCATATGCAGGGCATTTATGTCGATTTGCAGACCCTCGAGGAGCTGGAGGCCGAGAAGGAGCGTCTTGAGCGTGAGATTGCCCTGAAACAGCAGAACGATATCGACTGGTCGGCTGTGCGAAACTTGCAGTCCAACGAGTCGATGCTCAATGAGAATTTGCGTGACGATAGAGGTACAAACACCTCCGAGATAAACGAGTCGGCAAGTGCTATTGCTGCAGGTATGGCAGCCAATCGTGCCGCCTATGAGGCCGGTCTGGCCGAGGCGCAGTCAATCCTCGATGCCGAGCGCACCAACTCTGACGATAAACCCCGCGAGCGTCAGGACTCGAAATATACAGGCGGTGTTACGGTGCGATTTGAGTTCCGTAACCCTGTGCGCACTTCGCGCGATTTGGTTGTGCCCGCATATAAGTGTGAGTCGGGTGGTCAGGTGGTGGTGGCCGTAGTACTTAATACGGGTGGAGAGGTTATCTCGGCTCGTGTAACGTCTGGTGGCGATGAGCGTATGCGCGAGGAGGCACTGAAGGCTGCACGTGCGTCACTCTTTAATATCGACAGTTCGGCTCCCGCACGCCATAGTGGAACAATAACCTACACATTCATACCGCAGTAACGATGTTGCGACTAATCTACATACTCCTGCTTGCCGTTGCGGCTTTTACCTTCGAGCACTCTGCACCGAGTGAGAGGGTAGAGCAGAGTGCCACATCACATATCGAGGTGGCGGCTCAAAGCTATGCTGAGCAGTGGGTGTGTTGCAAGGAGTGTAACAGCGATATGCTGCGTACGCCAAGCTCGTTTGCGCCCATATCGGTGCAGAATAGCGCTCCCGCTTGGCAGCAGGTGCGTCATCGTGGTGGCGAGCAGTTGAAATTCTATGCTGCGGCCGTTCCTTTGCGTCGTGCTGGTCACGTTACACGAATCTTCGAATTTGATTATTTCCGTTCGTCACTCCGCGTTGTATATTATCTGCACGCGTTGTGCCGACTTCGTATTTAGCCACAAACTTTTTTTTCGACAAATGCATCCAGGTCATCATCGGTAGGTGGTGGCTGTGGTGCGGTATGTAAATTTTGGAATATGGCAAGAGTGTATGGTTGCGGTTGGGCTATGCAGCTCGGTCGGGCCAACACTCTTTGCTTTTTTAATCAGAAAAAGAAGTAGATTATGTCTAAATATGATATGTGTGAGGCTATGTATGCTCTCACACACGGGGTGATTGTGCCCCGTCGTCGCTCGCTGCTGCCTCCGCTTGCGGTTGTGGCTGTCGGAGTCGTTATGTTTGTCGCTAATTTGTTTATTGAACCCACGGCCGACAATGCCAACCTAACATCAGCCATCGTGCTCTTTGCCGCCATCTTCGTTGTGGTGGGTGTGGTCTATACAATGGTGCGTCGCACGGGACGACCTTTTCATGCGAAGGATGGTTGCTTTTTGAGCAAAAAGGAGTATAAATTCTTCAAAGAGCGAAAAGCTGAGGTTGTGGATTTGGTAAAACGCGGAGATTTTGCTACCTTGCGATGCTTGCCGACCGATGGAGTATCGGCGGTGACGGTAGTGATGTACACCTCGCCACAGAGTAATTTCTGTGCTGCTCAGGTTTTCGAGTATGAGGAGATGGAGATACATCCTGCAACAGAATTAAGATGGCAGGCGTAACGCTTGTTTTGGAGAAAAAGATAGGACTATGAGTGAAAATATATTGTTAGTATGGTCGATGCTGCTCTTTGCGGCGGTGGTGGCGGGTAAGGCTGCCTATCGTTTCGGTGCCCCTGCGCTGTTGTTGTTCCTGGGCGTGGGTATGCTTTTCGGCCTTTATGTGATTGACTTCAATTCGTTCGAGATAACACAGATGATTGGTATGCTTGCCCTGTGTATCATCCTCTTCTCGGGCGGTATGGATACCAAGTTTACGGAGATACGCCCCGTCTTGGCGCCTGGAGTGGTGCTCGCTACGCTGGGTGTTGCCCTCACGGCTCTGCTGTGTGGCGGATTTATCTATCTGCTATCGGGTTGGGTGGGTTTGTCGATGTCGCTGCCCGTCTCGCTTCTGCTGGCCTCTACGATGGCGTCAACCGACTCGGCGTCGGTCTTTTCGATTCTTCGTTCAAAGAAGCAGGGCTTGAGTGAGAATTTGCGTCCTCTGCTCGAGTTGGAGAGTGGTAGTAACGACCCTATGGCCTATATGCTCACCATCGTGCTGGTGTCGGTTGCAACCTCCGCAAGTGGTGATGTTAGTGTGGGTGTTAGCGTTGTCAAATTCATAGTGCAGATGGTTGTCGGCTGCGGAATGGGTTATGGTATTGGTCGTCTGGCTGTGTTTGCAATCAATCGCATCAACATCAAGAACAATACTTCACTCTACTCGGTGATGTTGCTGGCCTTTGTCTTTTTCTCCTTCTCGTTCACTACGCTCGTTTGGGGTAACGGCTACTTGGCTGTTTATATCACAGGTCTTGTGGTGGGTAATTATAAGATTGCACATCGTGGCCACCTGGTGTCGTTCTTCGATGGATTTACTTGGCTCGCACAGATTGTGATGTTCCTCACTATCGGTCTGTTGGTTAATTCCGACGAGCTGTTGCAGCCCGAGGTGCTTATCCTGGGCGGTGCCGTTGCGGCATTTATGATTTTTGTGGCACGTCCTACTTCGGTGTTGTTGTGTTTGGCACCATTCCGTAAGTTCTCGACCAAGGCGCGAATGTATATCTCGTGGGTGGGTCTGCGTGGCGCTGTGCCTATAATCTTTGCCACCTATCCAATTGTGGCAGGTGTCGAAAATGGTCGTCTGATATTCAATGTGGCCTTCCTGTGTACACTATTCTCGCTCATCTTCCAGGGTACTACCGTAAGTGCTATGGCCAACTGGCTTGGTCTGGCGTACGAAGAGAAGGAGCCTCTGTTCAAGGTGGGTATTCCCGACTCCATTAAGAGTAACTTCTCGGAGATTGTCGTTACGGAGGCTATGCTTGTCAAGGGACAGACGTTGCGTGATATCGACATTGCCGATAATACACTTGTTGTGATGATTTCGCGTGCCGGCGAATACTTCGTGCCGCGCGGAAATACGGCTCTGGCCGTAGGTGACCGTCTGCTGGTGGTGTCAGATCGCAACGAGGAGGAGTTGCAGGAGATGTACGATGAGTTGGGTATCAAGGAGGTGATGTCGCTTAGATAAACCAGTGTACCGAGACTTTGGCCTATTCTTCGTTGGCTATGTGTCCATTTGATATATGAAAATAGGGAGCCCTGCGTGACTCCCTATTTTGTTTTATTTCTTGCGTTGAGCCAAATGCATTCCCAGCAATATCAGCGCTGTGCCGAATAGTGCCAGCAGCGTGATACGTTCGTCGAGTATAAGCCACGAAGTGATTAGTGCCACAATAGGGTTCAGATAGAGGTAATTCGTTGCCGTAATTGCACCCAACTTCTCCAGTACTACGTTCCACGCCCAATAGCATATGAGTGATGCCACAAGACTTAGGAATATCAGGTTGCCCATCACTACAGGGCGTGTGAATATATTCCATTCAAAGGTCCATCCTTCATACAGAGCGTATGGCAGCAGGGTGATAACACCATAGAAAAATATCTTGCGTGTAATCATCAGCGAACTGTAGCGTCCCTCTATTTTTAGGATTGCAATGCTGTAGATCACCCACATAACTGAGGCTCCCAGAGTGAGAACATCTCCCAGCGGGTTGAGCTTTAGGATAAACTCTCCGTTGAATACCACGAGCATAACACCTGCTAGCGCCAGCAACGAATATGAGTAGAAACGTCTGCTTACACTCTCCTGTCGGCTGATAAACTGCACGGCCAAAGTGGTGAGCAGTGGCGTTGCCGCAATGATGATTGCCACGTTCGATGCCTGCGTGTAGAGCAGTGCCGAGTTCTCAAGCAGAAAGTATAACGAACCTCCCGTAACACCCAGCAATACCATCATCAGCTCATCGCGCACATTGTCGCAAAATAGCTTGCCGCGCCAGAAGGGGAGCAGGCATATGTATGCCACAGAAAATCGCAACACCATTATGACTGAAGGTGTGAAACCCTCATCGAGTAGTATCTTCGACGATATGAACGTCGCACCCCACACCGTGGCGGTGAAGATTGCCATGAGGTGATAAATCGTGCGTGAGTTCATTATCGTATAGAGTTCATTCGTATGCTTGCCTTTACCAATGCTATGGCGCGTATACGGCTAATCTCAATATCTTTGTCGGCGTGGTGAGGGTTCTGGCTCACAAGTTTTACATAGCCTGCGCGCTCTGATTTCTGAATGTACTTCACCACGATATACTCCTCGCCCTCCAAATCAATCGAGAGTAGATACATATCGCCCCAGAATATATCGTCGAGGTTGTGCAGCTGCTTGTAAAGAACAATGTCGCCACTCTTCAGCAGCGGATACATCGAGTCGCCCGACACATATATCGCTCCGTCGCACTTTGGCAAATTGGGGATGTGTATGTAGTTTATGGGCTTGGTTTCGTTACTCTCGTTGAACAGGGGTACCAGACCTGCCGAACCCTCAATTGAGTAGAGGGGCACACTCTGCATAGGCAGGGTGTTGTCGGTACGCAAGCGGAATGAGTTCAATGCGGGGTTGGCGTTGAACATATTTCCTATGCCCGACTCCAGCCAGTCTGGATTTACGTTCAAATCTTGAACTAATATATTTTTGTTGCGGCTCGAGAGTCCGCATTTGCCTGTTTCAATCATCGAGAGGGCTGCTTTGCCTATTCCAAGTCGCTGAGCTAGTTGCTCTTGAGTCATTTTCAACTCTTTGCGTATCAATTTTACTCTATCGCCCATAGCAATACTATCAGAAAATTTGATATTAAAAATTTGTACTAAATGATATGTAAATTCAGTAATTGAACTATATTTGTGGTGTCAAAGTTAAGCAATTTATTTTAAATAACCAAACCTAAAATAATCAAAAATTAAACATTTTCAATTATGTATGAGATTTCTGATGAACTTTACCTTGAAGTAGCCGAGCGTTTACATCCCCTCTTTTTGCAGGGTGACTACTGCTCAGGCTCGATTGATTTTGAGTGGAACTCCGTTGTCTGCCGACTCCTTCTCTCGGCATTTGTCTATACCGAGAGCTGTCTTTATCCTGAGGGCGAGCAACGCTTCATAGCCGATGTGGTGCCCGTGTGGTGGGAGTTTCACACCAGCGACGAGAGCGGCCCTATACTCAACGATTTTTCATTTAACACACTACGCAACTACCTAAAACAGTAATCCGATGAACAACCTAACTTTTTCTGAATTTGCCTGCGAAGTATATCCTTTTCTAGATATGCAGGCCTTCCATTGTCGCTATTATCGCTTGCTAGAATTATTTGCTAAAGGGAAGGTGCGACGCCTTATTATTACTATGCCTCCTCAGCACGGCAAGAGTGTCGGTGCGAGTACTCTGTTGCCAGCCTATATGTTGGGTCTGAACCCCGATATGCGCATAGCAATTGCCTCCTACTCGTCGATGCTTGCCTCAAAGTTCAACCGCCGTGTACAACGTATACTGGAGAGTAGGGAGTATGGCGAGATATTTCCCGATACAAGTATTAAGCAGGGTGGTCGCCCTCCGCAGTATATCCGTACGGCTGACGAGGTAGAGATTGTAGGCCACGATGGCGGTTTACTCTCGGTTGGTCGCGAGGGTTCGCTTACGGGTAATCGTGTCGATTGTTTTATTCTCGACGACCTTTATAAAGATGCCTTAGAGGCTAATTCGCCCATTGTGCGTGATAACTGCTGGGAGTGGTACACCTCGGTAGTGAAGACACGTATGCATAACTCATCACAAGAACTCATTGTCTTTACCCGCTGGCACGAGGAGGATTTGATTGGCTTGATACGTTCGCTCGAACCCGTTGTCGATATGCAGAGCTGGGACGATGTTGAGCGTGTGGGCGATGGTTGGCTGCACCTTAACCTCGAGGCCATAAAAACAGGCTTGCCATCGTCTCTTGACCCTCGCACCGAGGGTGAGGCTCTTTGGCCCGAGCGTCAGAGCGTGGCTCTGCTTGAGCAGAAACGCAGGCTTGACCCCATTCGTTTTGAGGCTATGTATCAAGGACGCCCCTCGTCGCGTGGAGGGCAACTATATGGCGAAAACTTTGCCGAGTGGGACTCCCTGCCCGACCACATCGTACGTCGTACCAACTACACAGATACGGCCGATGAGGGTGACGACTACCTATGTTCAATCTCCTATGCTGTGGATGCCGATGGCCTTATTTATATACTCGATGCAGTCTATTCGCGTGAGCCGATGGAGGTGACCGAAAATCTTGTTTCGCAGATGCTTATCCATTCCGATGTGCGCTCCTCGGCCGTGGAGAGTAATAATGGTGGTAGAGGCTTTGCGCGTGCTGTTCAGCGATTGGCTCCTCGCGTCAAAGTGGAGTGGTTTCACCAGAGTGGCAATAAGCAGGCCCGCATCCTTTCGCACTCGGCTACGGTATTACACTTGGTGCGTTTTCCGCGTGGTTGGGCGCAGCGATGGCCCGAGATGTATGCCCATCTGGTGTCGTATCGTCGCGACTTTGTTTCCAATCGTTGGCACGATGCTGCCGATGTGCTTACGGGTATTGTCGAGCGCGAAAGTGCGGGAGCACAACGCTCCGGTAGTAAGATACATTTTTTGAAATAGACCTTCTTCTGAATCCCATTTTTGTGGAGATTAATGGGAACAAATGGGGTGGAAAATTAAATAAA
>JAZQSN010000100.1:0-19304 GCA_045630065.1 Alistipes sp. | reverse complement strand
CATCATACCGTCAAAGCAGAGGTCGGCAGCCTGCTGTGCAATGCCCTGCAACAAAGGTCGGCAACCGCAGATGTGCGACGGGTCGCAAATCATCATCATCTCGGGGAAGCGGCTACGCATCTCGAAGATGGTGTGCCACATAGGCGGGTTGCGGTATTTGCTGTCGCCAAAGTAGGCGTAACCACGGTGGATAAGACCAATGTTTTCCTGCGGAATACCCTCGTTGATAAAGCGATTCACTGCACCTGCCCATAGGCCGATATCTGGAGTCATAGGGTTCTTCACCAGCACGGTTACATCCTTGTTGTCGTGCAGAGCCTCGGCAATCTCCTGAATGGCGAATGGCGATACGGTTGTGCGGGCGCCAATCCAAAGAATGTCGACACCATATTTCAGAGCCAACTTAACGTGTGCCTTGTTTGCCACCTCCACAGCTACGGGGAGTCCTGTCTGCGCCTTAATCTCCTGCAACCACTCCAGGGCGGGTTCGCCAATACCCTCGAATGTGCCGGGATTGGTGCGAGGTTTCCACACACCAGCTCGGATGACATCTACTTTACCCGAGCGTGCGAGTTGCAGTGCAGTCTCGATGGTCTGCTCGTGGGTCTCGGCGCTGCAGGGACCCGATATGATGAGGGGACGTTTCTCCCCAAGAATAAATCTTCCCATTTTACCTAAACTTTTATCTCGTGTATGCTCCTGTGCGCAAGACGCAATCGCATACACTACTTCAAAATCTCTCGAATCTTATTGGCTCGGAGCATAGCCTCCATTAGTCCCTCGCGATCGTCGCGCTCAATCATACGGCGCATTATCTGTAACTGGTGGATATGCTCGCGCAACACGTCCAATATATTGTACTTGTTCTCCAGGAATATCGGTGCCCATGTCTGCGGAAGACTCTTTGCAAGGCGCACCGTACTCTCGAAACCACCGCCCGCAAGGTCGAAGATATGCTCCTCTTCGCGCTCCTTCTCCAGCACAGTAAGTGCCAGGGCGAACGATGTAATGTGTGAAATGTGCGACACATAGGCACAGTGCATATCCTGCTCCTCGGCCGACATATAGCGAATGGGCATCTCCAGCGCACGATAAATCTCCTCTACCTTACCCACTGCATCGGCATCCGATCGCTCGCGCTCACAGATAACCACTGTGCGGCCCTTGAACGCGCCTCGCTCGGCAGCCTCGGGGCCACTATTCTCGGTACCCCACATCGGGTGTGTAGCTACCAGACGTCCTCGGTTGGGGTGCATCATCGTAGCCTCGCATAACTCCTGCTTTGTGGAGCCCATATCCATCAATATCTGGTGCGGACGTATACGGTTCAGAATCTTTGTAGCCATCAGGGGGATGGTATCAACGGGTGTAGCAAGCACAATGAGGTCGCTTTCGGCGAGAGCCTCATCGAGCGTTACGATACGCTCGACGAGTCCCATCGTCAATGCCTTCTGTGCGCTTCGCTCCGAGCGGGTGATACCCCACACCTCGTTGCAGAAACCCTTATCCTTCAGACTCAAGGCGAACGAGCCGCCTATCAAACCCAGACCTATGATGGTAGCTTTCATTCTTTACTACTATTTGTTGAAACGAGCCTTCACGCGCTCGGCAGCCTCGGCCAGACGCTCGGCAGGCATACAGAGCGAGATACGGATATACTTCGTACCCTCAGAGCCGAAGATACCACCGGGTGTTACGAATACGTCGCACTCGTTAAGCACCTTGTCAGAGAAAGCGAAGCAGTCGCCGTCGAAATCAGCAGGCATAGCGGCCCATACGAACAGACCTGCCTGGCCCTTAACGTAGTCGCAACCAAGTGCATCCAGCAGAGCGTAGCCGTTCTTCTCGCGCTCGTAGTATGTAGCGTTGAGCTCGTCAAACCACTCGTTGCCAAGAGCCAAAGCCTCAGCTGCAGCGGCCTGCACAGGGTAGAACATACCAGAGTCCATATTTGATTTGAAGCGCAAGATGTCGCTGATAATGTCGGCACGACCTGCAACAACTCCTACACGCCAGCCGGCCATAGAGTGGCCCTTACTTGTAGAGTTCATCTCGATAGCAACATCCTTTGCGCCCTCGATGTTAAGGATTGAGAGCTGGAGGTTGTTACGAACGAAGCTGTAGGGGTTGTCGTGTACCAACAGAATGTTGTGCTTGCCGGCGAAGGCAACCAACTTCTCGAACAACTCAACTGTGGGGTGGGTACCCGTAGGCATATTGGGGTAGTTCACGAACATCAACTTAACGCGGCTCAAGTCCTGCTTCTCGATCTCCTCGAAGTCGGGGTAGAAGCCGTTTGCAGCGTTCAAGCGATACTCCACGACCTCACCGCCTGAAAGGGTTACAGCAGCACGGTAAGTGGGGTAGCCGGGGTTGGGAACCAACACCTGATCGCCCTCATCGAGGAAAGCCATACAGATGTGCATAATACCCTCCTTAGAGCCAAGCAAGGGTAACACTTCGGTCTTGGGGTCGAGAGTTACATTATACCACTTCTCATACCAATCGGCATAAGCCTTACGCAACAACTCGCTACCGTTGTAGGGCTGGTAAGCGTGTACATCGGGACGCTGAGCCTCCTTTGCCAAGCGGTCGATAACAGCCTGTGCAGGGGGCATATCGGGGCTACCGATGCCGAGTGAGATGATGTCGCGACCTGCCTTACGCAACTCTGCGATCTCGCGGTTTTTCTTTGAAAAGTAATACTCCTTAATGCTATCCATACGGTGCGAGGGAGTGATCTCTACCTTTGCCATAGTTTTGTTAGTTTTTGGTTTTAACTCTTTAATTTATCTTATTTCTACTTATTTTCCACTCTTATAAACGCCGTAAACGTGAATTTCGCGTGTGACGGCCTGCAGATGTGTCAGGTTGCGTATGTAGTCGTCTAGGCAAGCAAACTCTAAGTCGATGTGGAACAGGTAGTGCCACGGCTCGCTTGGGATGGGGTATGACTGCAACTTCGACAGGTTGATACCCTCCAAACAACTCAATGCCTTGAGCAGAGAACCCTCCTTGTGGTCGGTCTTGAAGTAGAGCGAAGCTTTGTTGGCTTGCTCGTCGATGTTGTGGTCGTAGCGCTTGAGTACCATAAAACGTGTGTAGTTACTCTTTATGGTGTTAATCTCGGGAGCTATAATCTTCAATCCGTACATCTCGGCTGCAAGCTCGCTGGCGATGGTTGCCGTGTGGCGTAGTCCATTTTGGGCAATATGCTTGGCGCTCAGTGCGGTATCCTCGCTCTCGATGAGTTTCCAGCTGTGCTCGTCGAGATAATCGATGCACTGCAGCAGCGCCATCGAGTGCGACTCTACCTCGCGAATATCCTCCAACTCAACGTCCGGCAACACCATCAAATTCTGCTTGATGGGCAAATATACCTCTCCTGCCACTTGCAGGTTCTCGTCCTGCAGGATGCAGTAGTTGGGAATGATTGAGCCTGCAATGGAGTTCTCAATGGCCATAAGCCCCATATCGGCTTCACCCTGCTTTACGGCTGCAGCTACGGCTCGGAATGTGTCGCACGGCAGAATCTCTATGTCGCGACCGAAATAGAGGTTAGCGGCGATATGGTGAAAGCAACCTGCATATCCTTGTATTGCAATCTTTTGCATCTTCGCTCTATTACCAAGAAATCCTGACCACGCCATCGCACGATCAGGATTTATAAACTTAACAATGAAACATCTTCATTTTTAGCATACGACATCCTGACCGTTCGCACGGTAATAGTAAAATCGCTTAAAAAAGAAGTGTGCCATCATAATATTCCTCGTTTAATGTATTCACACAATCAATACGACTACAAATATATCGTAATTTGGTGAGAATGCAAAATTCTTGGCAAATATTTATACTAAAAATTACTCTACATATTTAATCACATCCATATTGCGAGGCTTTGCAGCGGGCTCCTCGTTGGGGTAACCGATGCCGATGCAAATCAGAGGCTCGTAACCCTCACTGAAGTTCAACTTCTGGCGGAACTCAGCGCCTGCGGGCTGATTTACGAACGATGCAATGGGGCCAGCCATACATACTGTACCAAGGCCCAGCGACTTAGCTGCTAGCATAATGTTTCCTGCCATCAAACCGCAGTCAACTTGTGTATACATACCAGGCTTGTGAGCGATGAAGATAGCTGCAGGTGCATTGCGGAAGATATTCTTGAACGAGGGGTCATTGTACTGAGCCTCGTTGGTAGTACCCTTTGCGGCCTCCTTTGCTGCTGCGGTTGTGCTGTTGAGAAGTTCCTGCGAATTTACTACGCGTATCTCCCACTGCTGGGCATTCATAGCGTTGGCTGCATATACACCACACTCCAATACCTTGTCCAACAACTCCTTAGGCACTGCCTGATCCTTGTATGCGCGTACACTGCGACGTGCGAGAATTGTCTCAATTACCTGATTCTTTGCATTTGTATTCTCCTGTGCCGGCTGCTCCTGCTGAGTGCAAGAGATCATTGCCATCATACTGATAATTGCTAAAAAGAGTTTTTTCATAGCTATTCGTTTTTTTGTTATTACAATTCTCTGGGATCTACTATGCCGTTCATTACGGCGTAGATGGTCTGACGTCCTATCGACTTCGAGCCAATCTTCTCGCTCAAGTTGCGGCGGTGGAAAATCACTGTCGGTGTCGATATGTTGAGCATATCAGCTATCTCCTTGTTGATATACCCCTTGACAATTAGCGCCAGCACATCCTTCTCACGCTGCGAAAGTAGTTCGTTATCCTCCTGTTTGAGTTGAGGCTCCACGCCGTGCGTGTGGTGAGCATTGCTTTGCATCAGCAGAAACGCCTTGAGCAACTCCTGCTCGGGACGGCGTATATCCACTCTGCGGCAGTCCTCGGGCAGAGCCGACTTGTCGCTCTCGGTGAGGGCTATGCAACGATGCAACTGCGGTGCGAAGTAGGGCATATTATCCACCAGAACCTGCTCGGCCACAAAGTAGTGAAGCACCAGCTCGGGACTCTCCTGCTCCATCTGCTTCATCGAGTTGAATGTGGCAATCTCCACATCGCCCCACATACCCATAAAAGGTGCTATATCTACCAATATGGTTCGCATCGCCATACAGCATAGCGAATTGGGATGAATGACAACTATCGTGGGTTTAATGCTCATATTGCAAAGATAGTATATTCTGCGAAAAAACAAAACTATAATTTATTATAGTTGATGTGTCTTGCTACAGATTATACCTTTGTGCCGTAATTTGAAAAACTGTATTATGAAGAGAATATTTTCTGTTATAGTATCCTTTACGGCTATATTTCCGTTTGTTGCAGCCTCGGCTCAGAACTCATCTGTCAATGAGCCCGATACACTTGTACAGCGCCATCTCTCAATCGACGAGGTGGGCGTGGCGGTGCGCCAGCCCAAGCAGCACTATGGCCTTAAGTCGCAGCCTATATCATCAAGCGTTATTGGCGGCGAGTTGATCAAGAATGAGCGCGTACTCTCAATAAAGGATCTGTCGGCCATCGTGCCCAACTTCTATCAGCCCGACTACGGATCAAAGATGACCTCGTCGATCTACGTCCGTGGCTTCGGTGCGCGTATCGACCAGCCTATCATTGGCCTGACCGTAGATGGCGTGCCCTACCTTAATAAGAATACCTACGACTTCGATATGTTGGATGTCGCTCGTGTAGAACTTCTGCGCGGCCCACAGAGTACGCTCTATGGCCGTAATACGATGGGTGGCCAGATGAATGTCTATACCCTCTCGCCAATGAACTATCAGGGTGTACGTGCCCAGGCGGAGTATAGCTCGGGGAATACCCTGCGTGCCAAGGCATCATACTATGGTCGTATGCTCAGTGGCAAGCTTGGTATTTCGGTGGGTGGATACTATAACCGTACCGACGGCTTCTTCGATAATGCATACGATGGTAGCAACGTCGATTGGGGCGAGAGCAGTGGCGGTCGTCTGCGCATTGTGGGTGATTTGGGTAGTGGCTGGGAGATTGACAACTCGGCTTCGTTTAGCTACAATAACGAGGGTGGTTATGCCTATTCTCTGTATGATGTGGAGCGTGATGTTGTAGGCGATGTCAATTACAACGATCCCAGCGGTTATATGCGCTACACCTTTAGCGATGGCTTGGTCATCTCGCACGCTGGCGAGAAGGTTAACTTCTCGGCCACAACTTCATATCAGTTTATGCACGACCGTATGCGTATGGATAACGACCTTACGCCATTGTCATATTTCACACTTGAGCAGGAGCAGCACGAGCACGCCTTTACCGAGGATATTGTTCTGCGCTCGAATGATAAGTCGCGTCGCTACCAGTGGCTTGTGGGTGCATACGGATTCTACAAGAAGATTGATATGAGCGCGCCTGTAACCATCTTGCAAGATGGTATCAACGAGCTTGTTCTCGGCAATATGCCCGCGATGATTAAGAATCTTTTGCAGTTTGACCGCGAGAATCTCACCATCGATAGCAATTTCGACCTCCCCACTTACGGCCTTGCACTCTATCACGAGTCATCGCTCAAGGCTGGCGAGCGCTGGCGTTTTACAGCAGGCTTGCGCTTGGATTATGAGGCATCGAAGATGTCTTACGATAACTACTCTGCCATAGGTTATAAGATGGGCGCAATGCGTCCCGGTATGCCCGATATGATTCCCGATTTCCGCACCGTTGAGGTCCCGTTCAAGGGCGAGGAGAAGATGGATTACTTCGAGTTGTTGCCCAAGTTTGCAGTTAATTACACAACGGGTGCTGGCGATTTGTATGCTACCGTTACACGTGGTTATAAGGCGGGAGGATTCAATACGCAGATTTTCTCGGATATCTTGCAGAATAAGGTTAAGTCGGCCTTGATGGATGACGCTATGTCGGCTATGGGCCGTCCTTCTGCGCCTGCTGAGCCGTCGCCCTATGATGCTGCTTCGGTAACGACCTACGAACCTGAGTATAGCTGGAACTACGAGATTGGTGGCCACCTGCAGTTTGCTGATAAGCGTGTGAATATCGACTTTGCAGCTTTCTGGATTGAGTGTCGTGACCAGCAGCTTACTGTCTTCCCCGATGGCCTCACAACGGGTCGTATGATGTCAAACGCAGGTAAGTCGCGTAGCCGTGGCGTGGAGCTCTCGGCTGCGTGGGATGTGTTTAAGCTGACAAATTTGAGCCACCTGCGCCTTACGGCTAACTATGGCTACACTCACGCCGAGTTTGAGGAGTTCAACGATGGCGTGAACGACTACTCGGGTAACTACTTGCCCTATGCGCCCAAACATACCGCTTCGCTCGGTGCATCATATAATATGTGGATTGGTGGCCGCCTGCTCGACGAGATCGTTCTCTCGGCTTCGTGGCAGGGTGCTGGCGAGATCTATTGGAACGAGGCAAATACGCTGAAGCAGGATTTCTACTCGCTGCTCAACGCCTCGGTAGAGCTTCGCAAGGGTGATTTCTCGCTCTCGTTGTGGGGTCGCAACCTGACCAATACCGACTACTACACCTTCTACTTCAAGTCGATGAATAACAACTTCCTCAACCACGGCAAGCCCTGCCGTCTGGGTGTTACGCTCTCGTTTGCGATGTAGAGTTGTTGAAGGTTAGGATATAAAAACAGAGAGGGTGTCCCATCGGGACACCCTCTACTTTTATCGGTTATAATCTACGAATTAGTCGAGAATAGTAACCTTGATGTTGCGGAACCATACATCGTCGCCGTGATCCTGGAAACCGATGTAACCCTCGTGGTTCTCGCCACCGCAGTTGTTCAACAAGCTGAACGCAAGGGGCCACTTCTCCTCTGAGAACTTAGATGCCTGCAACATCTCAGTCCACTGGGGAGTCCACAAGTGATACTCTACAACCTGCTCGTCATTCTGGAAGTGAGCAACAGTACCCTTATAGCAAAGGATCTTGAGCTTGTTCCACTCGCCTGCGGGCTTAGCGTTCTGGGGCTGTGCGGGAATCATATCGTAGAGAGAAGATGACATACGGTTGCCATTCTTACCCATCTTTGCATCGGGGTGATTCTCGTTATCCAAAACCTGGCACTCAGGTGAAGAGATGTAGATAGGCTCGTAAGTGCCATCCTCCTTCTTAACCTCCTGTGCGAGGATGAAGATACCAGAGTTACCACCCTTAGAGATCTTCCACTCGAGCTCCAACTCAAAGTTCTTGAACTTCTGTGCAGCAAAGATAATATCGCCACCGTCGCCCTCCTGAGCCTCGCCACCGCCTGAGCCGTTGAACTTCAAGCAGCCGTCCTCAATAACCCAACGAGCGGGAACATTTTCCTTACCATAGCCGCGCCATCCCTCGAGGCTAGTACCATCGAACAATACAACAGTATTAGCATTGTCCTCAGCGGGAGCCTCAGCCTTCTTCGCACCGTTGCCACCGCAGCTAGCCAACATTGAAACCATAGCGGCCATCATCAAAATTTTCTTCATTGTGTAATCTTTATTTTTAGTTAAACCTATTTAGGCATATCAGTAAGCTTCCAACCCTCACGGTAGTTGTGCTTGATCATCTCAGCTACGAACTCCTGTGCGTTGATAGGATCGGTGTACTTAGTTGTGAATGTGGGGTGACCATCCTTAACTGAGAAGCTATCCTCGGTTATGATGCGGATAGTCTCATCGGGCTTGATGTTGGTGAAGCGCATGTTAGCACCATCCCACTCCAAAGTCTTGTGCAATGACTGCAGACGTACTGCCAATACACCCATAACAACCATCTCGTTGAAAGGACCAGCCTCAGAGAAGTCAGAGTTAGTCTTTGTGCGAGAGTTCTTGTTCTCCTTACAAGCGCGGATCCAATCCTTACCGTGTGAGAGCTCGACGTGGCGCGCACGCTTGGGAGTAGCGGGCTTACGACCTGAGAGGAGGTAGGGGTTACGACCGTAGCAACCGCATACGAGGATATCCTTTGTACCGTAGAAGATTGCACCGCCACCACCATCGTTGAGGTTCTTGCCGGGCTCCAATCCCTCGGGACGAGGAGGAGTCAAGCCACCGTCATACCATGTAACGGTAACCTCGGGCAACTTGATATTGTGGATGCTACCACGCTCGGGGTAAACCAACTTAACCATCTGTGCGTTAGGTGCGCAGTCGGTAAGAAGAGTTGTAGAAGAACCCTCAACCTTAGTAGGATACTGCAAGTTCAAGGCCTTGAATACAGGGTGGAGGATGTGGCAAGCCATATCACCCAATGCACCTGTACCGAAGTCCCACCAGCCACGCCAGTTCCAAGGCTGGTAAATCTGGTTGTAAGGACGATACTTAGCCGGACCGAGGAAGAGATCCCAGTTCAAAGTCTCGGGGATAGGATCAGCCTGAGTGGGAACCATCAAGCCCTGAGGCCAGATAGGACGGTCGGTGAAGGCATCTACGCGAGTAACCTCACCAATCTCACCATTCCAGATCCAGTTACATACGGTCTCAACACCAATATCTGATGAACCCTGGTTACCCATCTGGGTAGCAACACCAGTCTTTGCTGCGAGCTTAGTGAGCAAACGTGACTCATATACAGAGTGAGCCAAAGGCTTCTCAGTATATACGTGCTTGCCCATCTCCATAGCAGCAGCAGTTACGATAGCGTGTGAGTGGTCGGGAGTAGCACACATCACGGCATCAATCTGATTGCCGATCTTGTCGTACATCTCGCGCCAATCCCAGAAGCGCTGTGCCTTGTTATACTTCTCGAACTGTCCCTTTGCATAGTTCCAGTCGGTGTCGCACAATGCGACGATGTTCTCCTCTGCCAGGTCGCTGAGTACGCTTGCACCACGTCCGCCGACGCCGACACCTGCGATATTCAACTTGTCAGATGGAGCCTTGTGTCCAAAGGCTGCTCCCATTACGTTGTTGGGAACAACGGTCATTGCTGCCAGACCTGCACCTGAGGTCTTCAAAAAGTCAGCTCTTGAGATCTTCTTTGACATGTTATAAGTTTTTTAGGTTAATAAAGGTTTTTAAGTTTATTTTATAAAACTAATTTTTTCTTCAATTGTGCGGGTTCCTTGTTTTGAGCCTCTCTCTTTAATTGTCAAGCCCTCTTCGGATATGGACCCTATTCTACGATTACCCTTACTCTGGCCAGGTTGGGAATCTGTACGTACGACGCCGTCTTGGCTTTTCCCTGTCGCTGTGCATATACCTTCACCGTGGGGAAATATACTCCCGGGCGGTCGTAACTTACAGTGGTGTCAAATGCTACATGCTCGCCGTCGGCACTATATGTAGCCTGCGACAAATCCACCGGCAACGTGTACTCCTTCTTTTCGTACAAACTCCAGTCTGCCTTAACGACTTTACCTGTGCCCTTGGGCAGTGTCACCTCTACGTGGAGCGATAGTTGCTCGCCCGCCTTAACAGTTGCGCTATCCTGTCCGTTGATGGTTGCTTGTGGTACAGGCTGAATGCCTCCACGGTGGCTTCCATCGGTTGAGAGAATCACCTGACCATCCTTCACCTCATACGATGAGGTTGGCGACGGTTCAATGCCTCGTTCCACCCAGTCGCTCACATCGAGCAGGGCTTGGTAGAGTGTCGAGTAATAATCTACAACCTGTGTCGGGTCATCCTCCTCGCCATGTGTACAGCGGTCGGTGTACCATAGGCGGAAATTATCGTCAGTAGCATCACCTAAATTCTCCTCCACGCGCTGGCGGTACCAATCTCCCTGCCAGGCAAAAGCTTCGCGATCCCACACCGAACAGCAAAGTATCATCTTGCCGTTGAACTTACCCGTGGGCAGGCAACCACCTGCTCCTCGTGTAAATATCGGTCCCAACAACATCGGACGCTGTGGGTATATGGGTTGTCCATCTTCTCCTCGGAACTGATTCCATACATAGAAATCCTCCGTGGGCATCTGATGACGGTAGTAGGTCTCTACCGCAAGCCAATCGCTATTGTCCACCTGCACGCGGTCACCTACACGTAGTTTAGACAGCAACTGCAAATCATTAACCGATGCCAATGTGACATATCGGCCCTTGGCGGCCGTGATTTGCAACTGAGAACCCTTGCCCTCGCCACTGAGCAGAATCAACTCGCCACCCAGCGTTACCATATTCGCCTCGCAATCTATCTCGCAAACTACGGGCTTCTCTTTTACCTCCGTGCCCATGCTCGCCCACGCGCGGTCGGCTGTGCCACGGTCTGCCTCCGAGATAGTGGCAACAAGACCGAGTTGCTCGGCCTCCTGCTGACCTATGAGGCGTGTTATGACAGCCTTCTGCTGTATGTGGTCACGCTGCAAAGAAGTCGGGTTGGTGTAACCCATATATCCGGGCTTACTCCAGAAGTCCTCCTTAAAGTAGCTCGCATCCATCGATACGACGCCACGATAGAGAACCATAAAGCCATGGGCATCCATATTTTTCCATCCGTACCACGACCGGATAGGGAATCCCATACGTGTCACCTCTTCCAATACGGCACGCTCCTCGGCATTCAGCGTGGCATAGGGGTCTCCGCTACCACCGGGCTCCAAGGCATCTACGATGTCTTCCATCTTGTCGCGCAACATACGAAGCGCGTACATACGTGCGGCAAACACGTTGGGAATGGCGTGCGGCGAACCTAATACATAGGGCACTGCACCGTCCCATACGCCTTCCGTAGATTCCATTCCGCCCACGGTGCGATATGCACCACCACTGCCTCCATAGCAGTAGCCGTAGGGGCGTTCGCAATCGTATATCAGTTGAGCAATGTGACGTGAAAACTCCGCACAGGCGGCATTGGCTCGGTAGGCACCTATTGAGGCATCTCTACGGCTTGAAGGATCGTTGAAATCCAACGCTCCGCCTTCGTTTGTCTCCACGAAATATGCTCCGTTCGCAATAGCGTGTACAATGGGGTTGTACTCTTTGGGGTAAGCCTGCGCCGATGTCTCGCTGTCGGGGAAGGGAGTGATATACTGGAAGAAACGTCCAGTATAATCTCTCTTCTTCAACGGATAATAGAACGAAAACCTGGTGCCATCATCAAAGCCGCCGTGAATATAACGGCACTTGATAGACTCCATAATAACACTGTCAACATCCACGAATGGATTTTTGAACTGTTCGTCTTGGCAGGTGAAGTCAAAAGACTCTCCTGTCAAACTCTTATCTGCGCACGCCGTAAGCGCGAGGACGCATAAGAGGCAGAACGTATGTAGTGTTTTTATTCTCATAGTTTCCGTTTCGAACAGATACTATTATGTGCAGGTTATACCTTATATTATTTTATGTTTTTCTTTAGTAGTCCACTTGTTGTGGTGCATCACGAGCGTTAATATCTCACGCTCGCGAGGTTCTGTACATTTTGCAGGCTGCGCTCCACGCATACCTTGGGAGGTAGTGAGTAGTTGCTCACCTCGAGCAATATGTCCTTAATTCCCGTGCGTATTCCCTCGGCAATAATCTTCTCGAAATCAATCTTGCCACTCTCACCTACAACGATGTAGTCGTGTATGTGCAGTAACGGCACGCGTCCAGCATATTGCTTTAGTAGCTCCTCGATGTCGATTCCTGCCTCGGTAGCCTCGTAGGTATCAATCTGAAACTTCACCTTCTCGGCATCACACTCTGCGGCAATGCGAGCGAATGGAGATTGCTTCCCATCCTCGCCCTTCTGCATATCCACCTTGCGGGGGTGGAAGCAGAACTCTATTCCGCGCTCTGCGGTTAACTCGCCTATGAGGTTGAAGTAACCAACGTAGTCGGTTATCACCTCGTCGGTGGGGTAGTCGGGAAGTCGCGACATAACCACATATTTGCAACCCATAGCCTCCACATCATCGAGAGCCTTGCGCCACCACTCCACGTTAGGGTCAGGCTGGGGCGTTTGCTGTGACTCCACGTCATTGTCGCTCTGCGTCGGTGCCTTATCCGTATCGGTTGGTTCAGGCTCTGCCGCTACTCGCTCGTAGAACTTATTGATGTTTGCACTTACGATCTTGAGCTTCGCTTCGTCGGCCAACTCCTTGATGCGTGCTATGGGCAGATTGTGTATCTTACCTGCTGCATAAACACCCACCTCTAGTAGGGTATAACCCATCTCGGCTATGTCGCAAATCGTACCTTGCGGGTCCTGATACATCTGTGCATCGAGTGATGGTAGATGCAGACCTATATCGGTCTTGATGTTGCTCAATGCCTCGTCTACAGCCTCGGTGAATGAGTCCGCGGCATGCTTCAGACCGATAATCGATTGGGCTACATCAAGCAGGGATGAAAGTCCATGCTTGAAAAATCCAAGTCTATCCATGCCGTTGTAGTTAAGTGGTTAGCCTACTCCTCCTTTTGGGGCATGAAACGTAGCATAATCTCCAACTCATCCTCCGAGCTCTCACTTACGCCGAATGTCACCTCATGCTCCTCCATCACCTCGTAGTCGCCGGGGTTGGGGTTGTCGGGTGTCTCGTCGGTCTGCTCGCCTCTCTTCGGTGCCGATTTCTCTGCGGGCTCCTCCTGTGTGGGTTCCTCTGTTTTGGGCTCCTCCTTTGCAGGTTCTGTGCTTGGCTCCTGTGCAGGCTCCTCAGATATTGCATCCTCTGCTACCGTAGAGTCTGACTCAGTGCTCTGCGACTCCTCGTTGGTGCTGTTCTGCTCCTTCTCGGCAGCCTCCTTCTCGGCGGCCTCTTTTTCAGCAGCCTCCTTCTCAGCTTTGGCCTTTGCCTCAGCCTCAGCCTCGGCTTTGGCTTTCTCTGCCGCTACCTGTGCCTGATATGCTGCCTCTTCCTGTGCGCGACGCTTTTCGATACGCTCGGCAATGCCGATACCATACTCATACAAGGCGTAGCAAGGAACGAAGATAAGCACCTGGCTCACTACATCGGGAGGCGTAATGACGGCAGCAAAGATAAGCAGTGCTGCTGCAGCCACGCGGCGATACTGACGCATGCCACTTGACGTTACGATTCCCATCGTAGCCAGTAAACGGATCAAAAGCGGTAGCTGGAAAGCGATAGCAGCGGCAAACGACACGCTGATAACCGTTGACATGAACGAGCTAACATCGATGATGTTGCTGATCTGCTCGCTAACCTGGTAGTTACCAAGGAAGTTGATCGCAAGGGGAGAGATGACGTAGTAACCGAACAAAAGACCCATGATGAACCATATGGGAGTCTCGATTACGTAGCGTATGCTCTGCTTGCGCTGACGTGGCGGGATTGCGGGCTTGACGAAGAGCCACAACTCATATATCAGATATGGGAATGCGATGATGAATGCGCCCACAACAGAACTCTTGATGTGCAAGAGGAACTGTCCGGCCATCTTGTTGTTGAACAAATCCACATTTTCGGGGTGGATTCTCAACGCGTCAGTACCCATCAGCTCCGCCAACCAAATGAAGAGTCGGTTGGTGGGGAATGTCTCGCGAATGGGGGCGAATACTACATCCAACACAATACCCTTCAGCGCGAACAACACGATGAAGAGCAACGCAAAAATAATTGATACGCGGACAAGAATCTTGCGCACCTCGTCGAGGTGTTCGCCAAACGTCATCTCCGCTTCGTCGTGAATATGCTCTTTGCTCATTTCCCTATACCCGTCACTCTTAATATGTTACTCCTCCTTCTTGGGCTCTGACTTAGTCTCGGGCTTCTTGTCCTCCTCAGCGGTAGTAGCGGTGTTCACTGCATCCTTGAACTCACGGATACCACGACCTGCACCACGCATCAACTCGGGCAACTTCTTGCCACCAAACAAAAGCAACAAAGCAACTACGATAAGCAAAATCTCGCTGGTACCAAGACCACCAATAAACAATAAATTCATAATAAAATCTATTTTTTAAATTTGTTAATTAATTATTTATGTACATTTTCAACTCGAAAGATACGAACAATATTCCATTAAAACAACTCATAATGTTATTTTTTCCATAAAAACGCACGGCCTCCACTTTTAGTATGGAAGCCGTGCGATGCTATGCGAAGAGGATCTTTAACGAAGGAAATCCTCGAAATAACTTGTGATTTTATTATATAGGTGCAATGCGTCGCGACCGTAAACATTGTGCTCGGCCACGGGGTAGGGCATATAGTCAATGGTGTAGATGTTGTTCTTGACGCACTCCTGCACGAACGAGAGCGAGTGCTCCCAAACAACCACATTATCCACCGCACCCTGACAGATCAACAGCTTACCCTTCAGGTCTTTGGCCTTGTTGATAAGGCTTGTCTTCTCGAAGCCCGCGGGGTTGTTGTGGATGTTGTCCATATAGCGCTCGCCATACATTACCTCGTACCACTTCCAGTCGATCACGGGACCACCCGCTACGCCTACCTTGAATACCTCGGGATAGTTTGTGATCAGAGAGATGGTCATAAAACCACCATAGCTCCAGCCGTGTACGCCGATACGATCCTTATCAACCCACTCGTGCGACATGAGCCACTTCATACCGGCCATCTGGTCGGCCATCTCGGCCTGTCCGCACTGGCCATATATAGCCTTCTCGAACTCGGCGCCACGGTTAGATGTACCACGGTTATCCATCACAAAGACCACGTAGCCACGCTGTGCCATGTACATCTCCCAGCGACGCAACTGAGCCAAATAGGTGTTCTGCACCATCTGCGAGTGGGGACCACCATATACATAGAGGATTACGGGATATTTCTTCGTGGGGTCGAAGTCCAGAGGCTTGATCAGGCGGTAGTAGTTGTCGTACTTGCCATCGGCACTCTTTACCGTACCGATAGTGATGGGGGCGTAGTTGTAGCCCACGGTGGGATCCTCGGCGCGGAACAACTCGCGTGCGGGCTTAAGGTCGGTACGACCCAACTCCACTACGCGGGGCACGTTGAGCGATGAGTATGAGTCGATGAAATACTTGCCGCTCTTGCTCACCGTTGCTGTGTGCCAGCCCTCGGCTGTTGTGAGGCGGGTCTGCTTACCTGTTGCAATCTCCACGCGGAAGAGGTGGTTGTCGATGGGCGATACCTCGGCCGATGTATAATATACATACTTTGCATCCTGCGAGAGATACTTAACGCTGGCATCGGTCTTGGTCAGACGCTCCACCTTACCCTCGTCGTTGCAGAGGTAGAGGTTCCAGTAGCCGTCGCGGTTGTCGGTCGAGTAGATAAAGCGTGAGGGGTCGCTCTCAAGGAATACCAAAGGATACTGAGGCTCAACCCAGCGGTCGTTGTGCTCGGTGAGAATCTGCTTGAGCTGCTCGCCAGTAGTGGCCGAGTATGAGTTCAGGTGCACATTCTTCTGCGCGCGGTCCAATACCTGGATGTAGATACGCTCAGAGTCGGGCGACCAGGTGATGTTGGTCAGGTAGCGCTCCTGGTCGAAATCGGTTACATTGAGATAGATGGTATTGCCCGATGCGATGTCGTAAACACCCAGCGATACGTGCTCCGAAGGCATACCGTTCATCGGGTACTTGATGCTCTTGAGCGTACCCGTGCGTGTGGTGATGTCGAGCAGGGGGAAATCAGTCACGCGTGACTCATCTTTCTTGTAAAATGCCAACTTCTTTGCATCGGGCGAGAAGAAGATACCGCCCGAGATGCCGAACTCATTACGGCTAACGCTCTGTCCGCATACGATGTTCTTGTCCTGGTAAGATGTCACAGCCACTTCGCGTGTGCCGTCCCAGAGGTAGAGGTTATTTTCCTTAGTGTAGGCATAGAGGCCACCATTGCCACTCTGGCGTGTGAGGTTCTCGCCACCTGTGGGGATTGTTGACTGAGACGTTACGGTGAGCGACTTCAGGTTGATTGTATTGCGGCGGTTGTGAGCCGTTACCACCAGCGATTCAGCGTTGTCGAACGAGTAGGCGGGGAATGTCTTGAAGTTGGTTGCCAATAACTCGTTCACCTTGTCGATAGTAATAAGCGTGCGCTTCTTGCCTGTGCGAGCATCGTAGGCCACGAGCTCCTGCTGCTCTACAGTCGCATATGAGTCGCTGTCGCCTACCCAACGAGCAGTGTAAGTCTTGGGTGTGAGGTCGCGGTTGAGTACCACATCCTCGATAGAGAGTAATTTGCGGTCGGTATTCTGTGCCGTGGCCGATAGGGTTGTCATAAGCAATGCTGTTGCTAAAAGAATGAGTTTGCTCTTCATCGTATAGTTTGTTAATAGTTTTCCAAAGGCGAAATTATAGATTTTTATCCATATTACCGCACCGACAACGCAAATTTTGGCTTGAAGTATAATTTTTTTTGCCATTTTTTTTGCTAATAAGAAAAATATGTCTACATTTGCACCGTTCAATTCAAGGATTGATGCCCAGATGGCGGAATCGGTAGACGCGCTGGTCTCAAACACCAGTAGGTTCACCCCTGTGCCGGTTCGACCCCGGCTCTGGGTACTGAAGCGGGGAAAGTTGAAAAACTTTCCTCGCTTTTTTTATTCAATCCTCGTAACTCATTGGTCTGCTGATATATTAGGTCGAACACTTTGTTGAGTCCATCAGTTCGAAAAAATTTTCCATCAAACTCTAATTTTTTAGAAAAAATCGAACTCAACACCCTAATTTTGGCATCAGCAGGGGCATACTGAAAGAACTTATCTATATTGTCTATCAGGCTGATAGAGTACCTTAACTGCGGTTCGATTTTACCACGGTTCGGGGTTTCAAGCAGCTCTTTTCTATCCCCAGCAGCCTTTAATTGCTGTTTCTGTCTGTTAATCATACGGTTATAGGTGTCAATGTCGATTTCTCCATCGAGATACTTATCTTCAATTTTATTCATACGCTCATTGATTTCATAAATATCCGTATCTAATTTGTCGATTACCGCACGAATATCCCGTGCATTCTCTTTGCGTAGGTCATTCATAACCTCAAGGTATAGTTGCATTATAGCCTCGTTAGGGCGCAGACTGCTTATGTAGTCCACAAAGGCGGTATTGACCGTATCGGCAGACATTCTAACGTGCTTACCCGTAGTAGGGCAGAAGTAATATGGATATTTACCTCCACTGCCTCCCGTGCTAAATGCACCCGTAATGGCTCGACCACAATGCGGGCATACAAGGTATTTGCGAAGGTAAAATTCAGGGGTTACGGGCTTTGTTAGTTTGGGATTCTTCTTTCTCTTACCGTCCATAATCTCCTGCACGGTATCAAAAATAGCCTCTGTTACCAACGGCTCGTGCAATCCGTCAACAATAACTTCTGGCTCGGTCTTGGTCGCTGGAACACGAATCTTACCTTTATAAAATATATTGCGTAGAATATCGAGGAATGTGCTCTCGGGTATCTCTGGTGCAATTCTGCGGCGAATAGCACACGGTGCCTCTACGCCCTTTGCTACCTCTTGGAAGATTGCTCTAATGGTCGGAGCCTTCTGCTCATCAATCTCAATAGTCTTGGATATAGTAATACCGTTTTCATCAACGATGTGTACATTCTTATATCCTCTCGGAGCCGAGTTAGCCCATCTGCCCGACAACATTGTCTCTCTGATTCCGTCACGAGTACGGCGACTAATCTTATTGTTTTCTGTGTGGGCGTTAGCGCAATAATTGCCCAACGGCGTTGACCACTCTGTTGCAGAAAAATCAGTAGGGCTTTCAAGGGCGTTGAACTCAATCCCCCAATCGTCCATAAAGATACGCTTAAACATATACGCAAACTCGGGATTGCGACTGAATCTATCCCAACGTAGGAATAGAATCATATCAACCTCTCGCTTATGTTTCTTGCAGTAATCTCGTATCTTAATCATTTCTGGTCGGACAAAGTCGTGATGCTTTGCCGAATAATCCTCTTTGTAGCAAGCGATGACGTTATAACCGTTCCTATCGCAATGCTGTCTTAACTTCTTCTCTTGGAAATCAAGACTTGTGTTAGTTTTCTGCTCGTCCGAACTAACTCTGCAATATAATATCACATTTTTCATCTTCAAGTAATTGTTTTTCAGCGTTTATTTGTATTTCGGCGAACAGATACAAAACTTCTCTCACCTGCTTTATCTCTTCATTGGATAAATTGTAATTATATTTTTTAAGTATTTCTTTACATCTTTCTATACTCAACATCATTCTATGAGTTATAGCCCCCTCGAAGGGGTTATACTGCTCTTCGCCTCCCGCTACGGTTAATTGAGCGGGACTTCTGGTCGGCAAGGCACACAGTAACCTTTGCGCTCTGGGCGCAGTTATCCTATGCTTACTTCATTGTAGTATGTGTTTTTGGGATTATTTGGAAGGACATCAGTTCGTGTTAAGAACTGAAGTATAGCAAATATACAAATCTTTTATGAGAATTCCAAATTCTATAAAGAAAAGTGTACTTCATCTTCCGAAAAACACTGAATTGAATTATTTTAGCGTAAATGCTTATTTT
>JAZQSN010000099.1:0-4869 GCA_045630065.1 Alistipes sp. | reverse complement strand
ATAAGCTGATGGTCGTTGTCGTCGATGATAAGGTTCATTCCCGACAAACGTATCACTTCGTGCAACTGGTTGCGACGCTCATTTATGCAGCCATAGCGGGGCATAAATGTACGAATCTCGTTGCCACGCTCCTGCATAGCTTGCGCGAGCTGGCGACTGAGAGTCGAAAGTTCGCTCTCTGGCAAGTAGGGGGTAATCTCCTGACAAACGTAGAGTATCTTGCGTGAAGCCATAGTTTTTGGGTTTTACAAAGTGCAAAGATAATAAAAATTTTCTATAAAATCAGCATCGCATCGCCATAAGTACCAAAACGGTATCCCTCCTCGACTGCCACGTTGTAGGCGTCCATCACACACTCGTAGCCACCAAATGCGGCCACCATCATAAGCTGAGTTGAGTATGGGAGGTGGAAATTCGATACCATAGCGTTGGCAACAGAGAAGTCGTATGGGCAGAAGATGAATTTGTTGGTCCAGCCCTCCATAGGCTTAATCATACCGCCAGTCGATACGGCTGTCTCGATGGTACGCATCACGGTTGTACCGATTGCCACCACCTTGTGACCGCCACGCTTTGCTGCGTTCACTCTCTCGGCAGCCTCCTCCGTTACGAAGAACTGCTCCGAATCCATCTTGTGCTTCGTGAGGTCCTCCACATCCACCGTGCGGAAGTTACCCAAGCCTGCGTGCAGGGTGATAAATGCCGACTCGATGCCCTTGATCTCCATACGCTTGAGGAGGTGCTTCGAGAAATGCATACCTGCCGTGGGCGCCGCCACAGCACCCTCGTGCTGAGCGAAGATGGTCTGATAGCGCTCGGCATCCTCCTCCTCAACCTTCTCGCGTACCCAGCGGGGCAGCGGAGTCTCACCCAGACGGTAGAGAGCCTCCTTGAACTCCTCGTACGAACCATCGAAGAGGAAGCGCAGTGTACGACCGCGTGAGGTGGTGTTGTCGATTACCTCGGCACCCATCATCTCGTCGGCACCGAAATAGAGCTTGTTGCCAATACGGATTTTTCGCGCGGGATCAACCAGCACATCCCACAGACGCAGCTCGCTGTTGAGCTCACGCAACAGGAAGATTTCAATCTCGGCATTGGTCTTCTCCTTGTTGCCGTAGAGGCGTGCGGGGAACACCTTGGTGTCGTTGAAAAGGAAGAGGTCCTTTTCGTCGAAATACTCGATAATATCCTTGAAGATGCGATGCTCAATCTCACCCGTAGCACGGTTAAGCACCAAAAGACGCGATTCGTCACGATTCTCGGCGGGGTATTTAGCCAACATATCGACCGAGAAATCGTATCCGTATTGAGATAACTTCATAACTTTTTCAACCTTAAGGTTTAACGGTGAAAGACACAAATATCAATTAGTAATACGAAATTTTTTCTATTTTGTTTCACACTCGATCAACTTTTCCATAAAATTCTCCAATTTCCAGCCATTTTCCACGGTGAAACCGCCACTGCGAGTGCGTCTTAGCCCTGTGAGGTGGGCTCCGCTATCGAGCGCGAGGCCTATCTCGTGAGCCAGCGAACGGATGTATGTACCCTTGCTGCAACGCACGCGGATGGTGAGATGGGGCATTTCGAGTGATAGAATCTCTATCTCGTATATGTTGATGAGTGCTTTTTTCAGCTCCACCTCCTCGCCTGCGCGGGCAAACTCGTAGGCGCGTACTCCCTCGACCTTCTTGGCCGAATAGATAGGGGGTGCTTGCAGGCGCTCGCCCGTAAGCTCGCCGAGCGCCTTCTCGATCATCTCGCGGGTGATGTGGTCGGTTGGGTAACGGCAGTCGATGGGGTGCTCAAGGTCGTAGCTCGGAGTTGTTGCGCCCAGTTCGATGTTGGCGATATACTCCTTCTCCTCGGCCTGCAGGTCGTTGACCATCTTTGTGGCCTTGCCTATGCAGACAATCAGAACACCCGTAGCCAGCGGGTCGAGTGTGCCGGCGTGGCCAATCTTTATCTTCTTGTAGCCCAAGCGGTGCTGCAGGGCATACTTTATCTTGCGTACCACATCGGTCGAGGTCCACTCCAGTGGCTTGTCGATGATAGCGATGTAGCCCTCCTTGAAGTCCACATCGCGAAGTGAAAGGTTTTCGTTCATTCTAAATGAAATAACTTACGATAGAAACCACACCTGCCACTGCACAATAGAGTGCAAACCAGATGAGTTTGCCGCGCTTGACTATGCCAATCATAAACTTGCAGGCCAGGCATCCCACCACAAAGGCTGCGATGAAGCCTGCCAGCATAGGCACCAAGCCGATTGATGCAAATACCACCTCGCCCTTTACGATGTTGAGCAACATCTCGCCCAGAATAGGAGCCAGCACCATCAGGAAAGAGAACTGAGCCATCGACTCTTTCTTGTTGCCGAGCAGCAGACCCGTTGCGATGGTCGAGCCCGAACGCGATAGGCCGGGCATAGCGGCTATGGCCTGCGCCACACCGATAATGAAGGCGTCGCGATACGATATCTGCTCCTTCTCTCGCGGATGAGCGTAGTATGCAAAAGCAAGCAGTGTGGCTGTCAGTAGCAACATAGCTCCCACGATGGTGAGTATGTAGGGTGAGTTGAGCATTGCATCAAGGTAATCCTTCAGTGCGAAGCCCACGATGCCGATGGGAATCATCGAGAGCAGAATCTTAAGCACATAGGCCTGCTCCTGGTTGAAGTGGCGCGAGAAGACGCCCACCACGAGGCGTTTGATTTCGGGCCATAGTATGACTATTGTGCTGAGTACGGTTGCTGCGTGCAACGTGGTGTCGAAGGCGAGATTTTCCTCAATCTCCACGCCCAGCAGAGCCTTGGCAATCTGCAGGTGGCCGCTGCTCGATACGGGCAGAAACTCGGTCAGACCCTGCACGGCGCCAAGTATGATTGATTCTATTACGGTCATCTATTGTCTACTACGTTTTGTTGAGAGTTTGGCCACGATGTGTGGCTTAGAACTAAAACTTCTTTAGCAGTGCGTAAATCTCGAAGGCAAAACCACCCACGATGAGGATGGGTGCGAGCGTAATGCGACGCCACGAGAACATATCGTAGTTAAACACCTCGGGGTTGTCGCTACCGCCGCCGGCCATCAGCACCATACCGAGGATGATGACCACCAGGCCTGCGATGATGAGTATGTAGTTGCGCACGGTCAGAGGCATCTGCTCGTCGTTCTTATCGGTTGCGGCATTGAAGCGTGCACGCATCTTGTCGAGTAACTGTTTCATTAATATAAGTATATCTTGTTTGACTTCATATTTACAAATTTATTCACCGCAAAGGCCGTAAAGAGTAGCGAAATGAGCATACCTCCCACGAGCATTGCGCCCACGGTAATGGCTATCTTTATCAGTTCCGATGTGGAGATAATCTCGGGCATAGCACCGCTGAGTGCGTAGAGCGAGGCGATGAACATCACACACGCAGCCACGCCAGCCCATATGCCCTGCTTGGCCGCCGTAGCGAGGAAGGGACGCATAATGTAACCCTTCGTTGCGCCCACTAACTTGAGGGTGTTGATGAGGTAGCGACGCGAGAATATTGCCAGACGAATGGTGTTGTTGAGCAGGATGAGCGATATGATGAGCAGTGCACCGCCAAAGGCCAACAGTCCGTAGATAATCTTGTTGATTGTCGAGTGCAGACGCTCGATTGTCGAGGCAGGGTAGGCTACATATACTACGCCCTCGACTGTGGCTATACGGTCGGCCATAGCCGTTGTGGCCTGGCTCTCCATAGCACCTATGTGTACCTCATAGCTGTCGCGCAAGGGGTTCTCCGAAAGTATGTTTTCAATCTCCGATGCGAACATACGGCGGAACTCTTCATCGTTTATCTTATCCTCCTTGGCTACGAACTCCACTCCGGTGACGCCCTCAATTGAGAGCAGCTCACGCTCGATAGCCGAGCGACGCTCGGTGCTTATGCTACCCTCCAACTCGGCCGACAGTGTGACGCTGTTGCGCAGGGTGTGAGCGGTCGAGAAGGCTGCAGTGAGCATATATCCCACCGAACCTAACAGGAAGAGTACCAATGCTATGCTTATGCTCGAAACTATATACGAGCGGCGTACTTTACGCTTAATTCTCTTGTCGTCGCGCATTGCGGATTAAGTATATTATGGTTAGTAAAAATGCACCCAGAACTACAATCGAGCAGACCCAAGCTATGCCCTCGACAAGTGCCCAGTTGGGGGCACGGTAACGCCACTCGATGCTATGCTCGCCAGCGGGGAGCTCCACTGCGCGCAGTATGTAGTCGGCACGCAGGGGCTTGGCCTCCTGGCCATCAATTGTAACCGTCCAGCCCTGCTTGGTGAATATCTCCGAGAAGACCACAAGCGCATCACCTTCGGCCTTAGCCTTATAGCGCAAGTAGTTGGGGCGATACTCCTCGAGCTCGACGCTTCCTGCCGAGAGGTTGAAGTTATCGGGCAGGTATTCGTTGCTCATCACCGCCTCGCGTCGGGTATCAATGCGGCCCACAAGGTCAATCTCCTCCTGAGCAGATGAGGCACGCACGACGCTCTCCACCATCCACGCTGCGCCATTGGCCGTCTCGCGGACGAAGACTCCGTCGGCCGTAGGCTGGTCGATGATGTAACGCACGTTGAGCATATCGAGCACCTCGTCGTTAAGAGTCGACAGGTGGTTGTCAATCATATCCTGATAACGCGAGAGCTTGGCTCCGTGATATCCGCCCACCGAGCGGTGGAAGTACGATGTGGTGGCGTCGTTGAAGGGCGACACCGTAAGGTTTAGTACTCTGTACGAAGGGTCTTTGTCCTGCATAATCAGCAGGTCGGCCTCCGTAGGAGTTATCTCGGCAGTGTAGGCATCCACGAACGAGTCGTAGTTAAGGTAGCG
>JAZQSN010000098.1:0-40578 GCA_045630065.1 Alistipes sp. | reverse complement strand
CAACGGCTACCTCGAAAATCTCAAATTCAGGTGCTGTGTATTTCATAGTTTTGCCAATTTTTGCGGTTAGACTTTTTAGTATAATCGCCAAAACCAAATGTAGCAAAATCCAAAACCAAATGCGACTTTTCGACCTCAAAGGTAAGTCAAAACGAAATGCGACAACAATTTGACGCACACACATAAATCAAAGCACAATAAAAGAGTCCTCGAATGGCATTTGAACACCATTTGAGGACTCCTCTTTTATACCTTCCCTCGGCTTACTATGCAGCCTCTCGTTCAGTGTAGAACATCATATCGGTATAGGTTGCGTTGTAGTTCATCGTAGCATTGAACTCAACCTTTCGACATCGAGCGAAAGGGTTGCCTATTGTTTGGTTCTTGCCCAGCCACTCACAGAGCTCCACGATAGAGGACTTATTCGATGTGAAGTACACAAAGGCGTGCTCCTTCAACACCGTCAGGACATCGAGGTAGTCGGACATTCTCCAATACATGTTATATGTACCGACCTCGGTACTCAAATATGGAGGGTCCACCAAGAACACCACATGGGGCGTATCCTTGTACTGCTCGAACAACTCTTTGTAGTCGCACGACACAACCTCAATACCCTGCAAATAGTCGTGGCAAGTTTGGTAATCGCTCTTGCGAATGTTGTTGTATAAGGTCTCTTTTCGCATCTCCTCAATGCTCGACACATACTTCATTGAGAACAACAAAGAGGAGGATATGGTTATAAAGTCGATGTAACCATTGGTACGCTGCTCCTGTTCCAAACGCTCAAAGATACGCTCACGAGCCTCGCCTTCGATAGTCTTATGTTTGGATATTCCCTCGGCATACTTTCGCAAGTCGGCCAACAGGGCGTTGGTATTAGGTATTGCTTCGAGTCGGAAGCGGTAGTTATCGAAGTCGTTATAGACCACCTTTGCATTTGGCTTCTGCCTCTTGGCAATGTGTGAAAGCAGTCCCGAACCACCGAAGAGATCCACGAAGACGGCGTTATCGGGGAACTGCTCCAACACTTTGATAAACTCTTTTGCGAACATTCGCTTTTGCCCCACAAATGGCAGAGGGGCGGATAAATACTGTTTCTGTTTCGTCATTTAGGGTTATACATTTAATTCAAACTTCACCTCCTCGTTGCCATCAAGCAACAAGGCGGTCTTCTCGATATTGTTCTCGTATATATGAACATTGCCGAGGAACAGAGTGATGGACTTTAACGGCACATCAATCTGTCGAGCCATCAGATAGAGGTGGTAGATGTCAGCGGGTAGTCCGAGGTTGGCATCTGAGCTACGCTGATATGCTGACACTACCAACTCCCCATCATCAATCTGGAATTGTACCAGACTCAGGCAAGGAGCCTGATTGCTCTCGGCATTGGTCGCTCCAAGGAACAGGACATAGTTCTTGCTGTTACGCTTCTCTCGGTTGATTTTCTCAATCAGAGGTGGCAACTTCTCGAAGTAAGTCGGGTATGAGTTCACGAGGATAGAACCGCAGTAATCCCACCAATTGATACCTGCATCTCGGTATCGTTCCACATTGCGCTCACCTTGCATAAATAGTTGCAACTCGGAGCGGAGTTTCTTTCGGGCAATGCCGTGCCCCTCGAAGATGTCAAGTAGGTTGGCTGGTGTTAGCATTAGCTGCTCGTTGAGCAGGTAGCGGATATTGCCCTTCTTGTTTGTCTGCGTCTTGCCCTCGGCAAGTACCTTGTGCAGGATTTGGTGGTATTTGTTCATAGCCGTAGGTTTTAAGTTCGGGGCAAAGGTACTACCGCCTGAGCTCTCGAAACGAACAACGACACCCAATTACACTGCAAGCAGATTGCAGTCAGTTTTGAAGCGCTTGATAAGGTCATATACCTTGCGCTCACTGACATCGTATTTAGAGGCAAGAGCTGCCACAATATACGACACCTTCTCCCCATCGCCAACCATAGCACGATACTCGTTGAAGAGGTCGATATACTCAACATCTTCTAACCTAATACCCACCTTCTGGAAGGTCCGCAATAACTCTTTGTTTAAGTTTAGTATCTCAATTATTGTCATACGCACAATTTTTTGTATCTTTGCACTGTCTCACTTACATACTTTGCCTTCGGGCAATAAAAAATGCAACATATCCAAGGCAGAGGATTTATGCCCCTGACCCCTTGGATGCGTTGCATTATTTGTTAATATGTAAGTGAGACGACTATTGACAATAAGGTTGGGGGCTTTTTTATGCCCGCCCCCGAAGGCACTCTACTCCCAAGGTCCCCAAGTATCGACCAATGCGATAGTCTCTGCTCGGAATGCCTCGAACTCTGCCCACTCCGCCTCATACTCGGCAGCCTTCGCCTCTGACAGCTCAACCATACTAAGTTTAGACGACAGCAGTTGTAGGCGGTGCGTCTTGATAGCATCCTCCTCTGTCTGCAAGTACCGGGTTCGGATAATACCGTTGATGAGTTTGTCGCGATTCCAAGCATCGCACTCAACCAAGGTACCACCATCTGCCTCGGTGCCCGTGTAGGCAAAACCCTGTGTAGGTTCAGCCTCCTCATCGGCTTTGTACTCTGCCGACGACTCGTTCAGATAACAAATAAAATGCGCCCCATCGTATTGAGAGGGACGCATCTGATGCGGATATACCGCTGTGAAGGTTTGTCTGTTCATCTTTAAGTGAATTTGTAAAACTTCTTGTTGCGTTTATTGACGGCGATTTGTATCACCGTTGGCGCTGGCAAGTCCTCCTTGCTGAACTCCGTCTGTGCCTGTTCTATGAGCACCTTGGAGCCCGTATAAGAGTAATACTCTTTGCCCTTCTCAACAAACACCTGACGACCTCGCTCATCTGTATAGTCGAAGTTCTCACCCTGCCACTCGTAGCGAATAGCGAGGCACGGTTTCGGCTTGCCATCATCGTAGAACTCCTTGATTGAGTCGATAACTTCAAAGTCTCGAAGCTCCATCAGTTTGTCGTTCTCGTCTCCACCCTCGTCTGGGTTGAATAATAGACTCTCGAAGCGTCTCTGCTGGGTGTGAACCATACCGTCAAATGGGCATTGGCTTTTGCGCTTGTTGATTTTTGCGCCTAATCTCTCTCTTGTTTCCATGTGGTATTTTTGCATAAAGTGAATTGAATCTGCGTGCATCATTGTTCCGAGGATCGATGAGGTAGCTCGGAATATCTGTTTATCCGTTAGCCCCATCTTACGACCTCGGTGGATCTTCTTTTTGATTTTCTCCCTAATCTCTCGGCGTACCCTGATATGACCATCTGCAAAGATGCGGTACCCGACAATGTTCAGCCCATCGATGAGGCAACCCACTTGCCACTTCGGGTTCATCGTAAGGTGTAACTCCGCCGCCATATACCAACCTATCCACTCAACGAGCAGATGCAGGAAGGTTTTATCTTCGTGGAGCACCACAATGTTATCCATAAAGCGGTAGTAGAATTGCACACCCTCGGCAAGGTATCGCTTGAACTTTGCGTTCAGGTACTCGACACCCTTTGCCAGCTCTCTCGCATCATCCTCGGTGCGTGCTGTCAGTAACTTCTCTGATACATACTGTCCAGCCAATGCATCGGCAAGGGCGGGCTGTTCCGAGAGTCTGAAGCAGACCTTACAATCGTGGTCAAGGTAGCACAACGACATATTGGCAATGATAGTGGATATCTTCAAGCCAATGGGTACTCCTGTGTTCTCCGTTCCATCGCTTCGCCCCATCGGGGTACCGATGCTGCTATCGATGATTGTATCGAAGTGATGCAGCAGTTTCGGGTCCTTGATTTTTCGGCGGAGGTTCCGCTTTGGAAGCCATAACGGGATAGAGGCATACATCTTCGAGACATCGAGGTTAGCGTAATACATCAACTTCGCATTGCCCCTAATGTCGGCACTGATGGTCTTAACCATAAGGTGCTGACCTCGCCCCTTAACACAGGCGTAGGAACGCTCAAACATCGTGCGGTTGAGTATCGGTTCAGATGGTACCAGAATAGCCCAATCAAATACATGGTCAGGATAAGGGAGCATAGACAAGAATCGCTCCTTTGGCTCGTAGATGGTCTTGTAGGTGTAGGGTGATGGGGCGTAAGTCTTATCACGATACAAAGTGAGCAGGTGGTTGAGATTTTCGGGTCGGTTGGCTCGAAAATCTCTTACCTCCTTACGCCTACGCTTTCGGCGAGAGGCACACTCCTCTGCCTCCTCAAAGTTCTCGGGCGTTTCAATCTGCTCTGACAAGCGACCATACGCTTTCATCGTGTCCCAAGTGTCATAGTGTTATAAGTGTCTCGTGTGTCTGCTTTTTCTCTCGCAAACGCCTTCGAATTGCCAAGGGCAACCTACCAGAACCTGCGTAAAAGTGTCTATGTTCCAGCGTGAGCCGAGGCACACCCCTCAAATAGAACCGAGTGCAAACACAACTCTTCGGCTCCAAGTAGTGAGGCGACGACAGGTTCGCATTGGCATTCGAGGGCGCATTGTTACCATTGAAGTACGCCAAGCCATCATTGTCACCATTGTTAGCATTGCCGGAGCCAAGAGGCGAACGAAAACCCGAAACCTACCGCCCAAGAGAGGTAGCCCACTCTCAAAGAGTTACGCAAAGATACGCATTTTTCAGTACCTCCAAATACAAAAATATAAAAAACCGCCTCCGGCGGTATTAAGGGCTACCGCCGAAGTGTCGATTTCCAATAGGAAACAAGTATGTCAAAGAACTATTACCGGGCGCACCTGCGGTGCGCGGGTGCTTGCTCGGTGGCTACGCCACCTGCGCTGTTTTCAGTCGCCTTGTCGTGGTTCTAATCAGCGTAAACCGTAGGGCGAGGGTCGAAGTCTCCCAGAACCTCGCAGAGAGGCGACGACAGGCGCGCAAGGGCACTCGAGGGCGCAGTGTCACCACGGAAGCACGCCAAGCCAGCATTGTCACCATCGTAAGCATTGCCGGAGCCAAGAGGCGAACGAAAACCCGAAGTAGCAGTATCGAGATACGCTCCATCGCAATAGTAAGTAGAGGCGGTTGCACCTCGTTCTGCGGGCATACCAGCCAAGCCCTCAAAATTAAGAGTCTTAATGTAGTCCCACGATGCTGACGCTGGGGCTGCGATACCACCAACATATAGCATATTGGCTGTGTCGCTGTAATTCCAAGTTGTCAGCGATGACTTCGCCACATAGAACGAATACGAGCCATCAGAGTTCTTCACACCAACGATACGGTTCTTACCCACCCAAAGGTGGCCGAATGGGTTTTTCAAGCCAAAGAAGACAGGGATTGGGGCAGTGTACGCAGTTGTACCGTCTGCCTTCTTAACCGCATACGAGCCAACGCCAACCGCATCAGCCAACTCGACACCTGCCGAAGTGGGTACTACGGGGTAATAGTTGTTGTATGTATCCCACGATGGCATACCCGAAATTCCACTGCCGAGACCGCCCTGATACAAGCCGTTGGCATCTTTGTTTGAGTTGAACGATGCCTGTGAGTTGCGAGTACCCATAATGAGTTGGAACAGCACAAGGATAGCCGTCTCAATCCAATACCAACCTGCGCCCCAACCCACACCGCGTTTAGCTCCGTAAGTCTCGAAGCTGGCGGTGCCAATATTAGTGGCAGCATAGCCGAGCATTGAGAGGTTCTGCGCCGAGGCGTTACCAGATGTGAGGGCAGAACCACCGCCACCTCGGTACTGCTCCGCATCGCTGATAAGGGAGCAGAGTACGGTATTGGTGCGATCCATAACACCGCAGTGCATAGCCGAAACCGAGGCGATAGGCACCTTGTAACAAGCACGGCCAGCGATAGGTTTCAGGCTCGCCGCAAGGTAGAAGTAATCACCCTCAACCCACCACGCAATGTAGAACGGCGTGCGCCAACCCCACATATACTGACCCATTGAGCCATCGAGTTTGGCAGTCTCACCACTCGCAAACTTGTAGTGGTTCGCAGGGTCGAGTTTACGGCGATTGTGGGCATCATCTACCAGATAACAACCAAGACCAAGCAACGAAGGCAACTCTCGCAGATAGTCGATATTACCCACCGCCTCGCCAACAGGCGTGGAGGTGCTAATCTTCCATCGGCGACAAGCATAGCCATTACTGCCCAGCATAGATGCCGAGAAGAATCCATATTTGCCCGCACTTGCGGACTTTCCAAAAATAAGGTCATTATCCTCGACCTTACTGAAACGCTCCATTGAGCTGAGTTCTTTTTTAGCCATAGGTTTATACTTTTGAATTGTAATCATCATCTATATAGGCAGATGGCATTTGGACAATAGATATCATCCACGCACACCCCCCTAAATGGGGAACCCCTATAAATTGTATTAATCCCCCTATTGGAGCCGTAATCTTCGATATAGGAACAAATGAGTAAGAATTGACAGAACCCTGACAAAGCATAGTTCCCTCGATAGACAGTGTTGGGGTCGACCTCGTTTTTATGGGATAATCATACACATTTAATACGGCTCCAACATAAGATGCGTCATTAGGCAATCGCAACACAACAGAATAAGAGGAGTAATCTCCTCCGTCCGCTATAAGGTTAAAATTGTCGGATACTTTATATACTCCGTGGCTAATTTTTGTCGCCCCAGCCGTAAAACCAATAAATTTGGTCTTTGAAAAGCCCTCGAACACCCCAGATTTAGCATATACATTGCCTTCTGAATCCACCTCAAAATTTCCATTAGACGCTTTAATACACCCGTCTTTGGTAAGAGACAATTTCCCGCTGGTATGGGTTATCTCACCATTGTCAATAATCCAGCCTTCCCCACCATCGCCAACGAAAGCGACCTTCGTGGCAATCAACTCGAAATTGCTCTCAATATCCCACTTACCGTCTTTTGTATTGGTAGAAGCATAAGGAGTTACACTTGATGTGCTGGTATGGGTTTTAGTGCATCGGTAATACAGCCCGTCATAATATACAAAATCGACAAAGGTTTCGCCCTCCGACCCCGAATAATAGGTCTTGTTAGGTTCCCAAGTGGAAACACGAGGTATTGCACCACGCTCCCCCTTCTCTGGGTCTCGCTTATAGGCAATGCGAGTTATGTTTTTCAACTTTGTCATACTACTCTGCCGTGATAATAAGTGTCAAATCTCCATTCGCCTGAATAGCGTGGGCAAGGGTTACAACAAACGAACTACCGCCATCCTTCGAAGCAATCTCATCGCCTGAAGAGTTTGTGACAAGGTAGTTGAAGGTGTAGCCCGAAACCTCCTCCGAAGTACCACGCTTATATACTTTCGGAACATAGGTGATGCTCTGCTGTGCCGAGCCCAGCTCCTCGGGTACCGTATTGCCCGCACCGTCAGTAGGGTTCGGGTAGATGATAAGCACATCGGTCTCATCTGCGACCTCAATAACAGCCTCGGCACTCTTGTCGCCGCTGGTTATCACACATCGATACAGCTCTTTGTTGTTGATAGCCGATGCTCCGATTGTTATTGACTGCCCTGTGTTGCCTGTGCTAACCCAGCCGTCAGTACCTGCCGACACTTGCATCTTATACCACGCATATTTAACGCCTGATGTTACCTCTACACCACCAACAAGCAGATGAGCTTTTGCGGTAAGCGAAGCCACATCGTCATCAATGACACCTCCATTATTGACGGCGATATAGGCAACATAAGCATCGCCCTCGGTCTGCTCGATAGAGACCTCAATCGAAGCCGACACAACCGTAGCAAAGCCCGTATTAACCACACCAGAGAACTCAATGCTGTCTGAGTCGATATTGTTAGCCGAAGCCAACTCTTTGCAGATGGTCAAGGTCGGGCAACCGAAGCCATCTACACTCTTCCACTCCGAGTGGAATGTGCCCGCCGCAATACTACCCAGCGCAAGCGAGTTGCCACTACCATCGAACTGAATCTCTACGGTGTTGTAGTACCACTTGTAGCCAACCGTTTCAGGGGAGATACGCGATGCCGACAACGAACTACGCACAACAGGATAGATGCACGGCTTATTAGTGGCAAAAGAGGGCGAAACAGCCCCGTTGCCGTTAGATATAAACTGTTTGAGGGGGAAGGTACTACGGAGTCCGCAAGTTACCGTATCGCCCTGTTTCACATACTTAATCGTAGATATGCCTTTTACACTACTCATAGCTATTCTGTTTTTTGAAGTTCCTGTTTTGCTTCGAGAGCAGTCAGCGCTTTACCGTTCAACTCTTCTACCTTCTGCTCAAAGGTATAACCCTCCGAGCCATAGGTTAGCAGGTCGCTCTCGTTGATTATAACATCGCCACTTGGTGTGTGGCGGCGTATCTTATCCAAGCCCAATGCTATTGCACTCACCAAAGGGATTTTTGCGTAGTTATATCTCTTCATTGCCTAAAATGTTATTACCGCATCGCCATCGCATAGAACCGTATCGCCGTCAGCCATCGCTCCGAGAGCTGCGTACTCCTCGACCTCCAAACCGACATCAGCACCATCGGCAAACTCCTCGGCAGGGATATAGATACTTTCGCCAAATCCGAGGTGCTGCCACTCGGCACCATATACAGCTCGTTTTATCGACCAGCGAATTGTAAAGTGTTCCGCTGGGTGTTCCAAGACCTCACGCCCAATGGTTACAACACACTCGTTCTTGACAACTTCGGCACCTGCTGCCACATCGACACCGCCATGCACAAAGTTCTCAAAGTCGTAGTTCGGGTACCTGCGAGCGATAACCGTCTCGGCAGTTAGGCACTCGGCTGTCGGGCTGTTCGGAAGCGACTCCGCTACCAATACATACTCCGCTTTGCAGATGAGGTGCATTGCCCCGTCAATATATCGGGGGTCAATGGTCAGGGTGTCGCTGTTCTGTCCCGACTCATAGAACAAATCCTCACCCTCATCGATGAGGCTCTCCACTCCGCCCTCGACCTTGTACCACCAATACCTAACCTTATATGCTGCATCTGGAACAACCCCACCTATACGGAGTGTAGCAACCACGCTACGGGTACCGCTATCTGATATCGGGTTAAAGCCCCACGATGCGGGCTTATCAAGCGATAGCGTGGCGGGCAATACTACGGAGCTGGTCGATAGTGTTGCTGTTGCGTGGATACGCAGTATCTTGCCATCGCGAGGATCTGCGTAGTTACCCGTAAACACCAACACGACAGGCGACAGATAGGGAACATTGGTCGATACGGTCAATGTTCCATCCTCGGTAACCGAATAGCCTTGTGTCCCTGCTGTGATAACATACTGCGCGAGCTCTTTGCTCAAATAGGACTCATCGACAATCGTGTCTGCAATATCCTTTGGCAAAGCATACCAAAGCACGCCTGACAGTCGGACATACCCACTTGTCAATACTCCATTTGGGTCTTGGATATAGACCTGTGGAACGATGACTAACGGGGTCAGTTCTCTATCAGGAACGAACTCCGAGCGCTCGGCGCAGTGAGTCTGTGAGAGACTGCCACCACGCACCAGAAGCGAAGCGGAGATATTAAGCGGGTCGTAAATGACACCTATGCGTTTTACCTTTTTCATATAGCGTTCAAATGTCTTTCAAATGGTGTTAAAATGCTACTTGAGCGCTGACCGACTCCGCCCCATCACGCACATAAGCGGTGCAGATAAAGCGACCAGAGAGCGCAGCCAAATCCTCGTTGGTCAAAGTAACCGAGTTACCACACCCAGCGTGGTCAGTGTTCCATATTGTATCCGAGGCAACATCGCCCGTCTCTCGTGTCCAACTCCAATCCCCCGCCAATATCTCAGCAGTGATATCGGTAACTCCTCGCATCACCCTTGCGGTTAGCGTAGTCGAGAGTTGCCCTACAAGGAAGGTCTCCCCATCGGTACTCTCAATGTCAAGCGTGAGAGTTGTATCACCAGCGACAAGTAGCCAATCGGTAGAGTCGTAGCGAGGCTCGGCAGTGGTACCCTCAACAATGCAGCGGTACTTGCACGAGTTGTGATATACTTCGTCTTGGTATTGAGCGTTGCACTGATAAGGGTTCGTAACAGCATCAACAGCACTCCACAAACCTCGGTCTCGCACTGTGCGGATAACCTCATTGTCCTTGTCTATCTGGAAAAAGTTTTTCGCTATCACATTATCCAGATAAATCGAAGCTCTGCCCGATACGGGATTGTTCTCGGGAAGCAGAGTTTCGGGAACACTACCAATAACGACCTTATAGTGTTTCGGCTCGATGATATATTGGTCCACACCCGAAAGCAACGATATACGCTGCTCCGAAGATGAGAAGTATTGGCTCTGCTGTCTCTCCTCGTTGGTAAAGTTACCATAACGGGCGATGTTCATATAGGCAGTAGGCGCACAGTTCACGCCCCCGGGCACAGCTTCATCATCACCCAGCACTACACGAATCGTCTTGGCTGTCTGATTGACCGACACGACACGAAAGTACGAGGTTATGAAGCCTCCGTTCTTGTTGTAGTGTCCCTTGCATATATCATCAACCTGCAACTCGATGTTGTCGCCGTCCTCGATATCCATCGTAAGCACAAACGCAGTATCGCTACCAGCATCAGGTTCAACCTTGGCGATGGTACCGCCCTCGGTATTCCACATCTCGCCACCTGTAACCTGCACCTTGTTGTAGATAAGCGTTGGCACCTTCAAGAACGAGCGCAGCGTCAGCGAGGTCATCTCGGCATTGCCGTTACTATCAACCCCAGCCCCAGCTCCCGTTTCAATACCTGATACAAAATTAGGGGTACGGAACTCCGAAGCAACAACCTTCAAGAACTGCACGATATCACCTTTGCGGACTGCTTGGTCGAGGTAATCAATGAATTGATTATTATCCCACAAGTCTGCATTCTCTGCGTGCTTTGCCTCATCTGCAAATCCCGCCTTAACCTTCTCCTCTTTGGAATCGTCTGCACCTTCGGGCTTATACTTCAAATAGAGATAACCGTCGGTATCCATCGATTGGGCATCAAGCAAAGCTTTATTGGGGTGGGTATGACCATCACCATTGCCTGTGATGGTTACAGAACCACCACCGCCACTACTCTCCCCTGCAGTTGCCCCACGAGCACGCAGACGCTTGCTTCGCGGGAGAGCCTCGTATGTTCGGGTTACTACACTATATTGTTTCAGTGCCATATCTCTATTCGTATTCTATTCCATCATAACAGTCGGCAGTAAATTCCGACATCAAAATCTCACTTGTATCCTGCATAAGGTCTTGCACCTCCGAGAGCAGAACATACTTCCCCGAAGTGGAGGCGTCTGTAAGCACCTTCATATCAGGAAGCACACGCACCGTTCCCGATAGCGTATTATGGCGGGTAGCGTATTGACTATACACGGTACCTATCAATAGGTGCTCAAGGCGGCGTGCGGGTAATTTATCTCCCTCAGCATCTGTTGGCCTACAAAATCCATCAACAGGGGTATAACCCTGCATAATAAGGCCACGCGCAGATGGGCAAACCCCATCAGGATGAGTTCCTATGATTGTTCCTATTTCCAAATCCTCTTTCGCAGCAATGTTTACCCATGCTTTATCTTCGACATCCTCGACATCAATATCTTTTCCATTGCCATTCACAATGCGGATGGTCGGGTTTTTATACATCAACCAACGAGCTTTGGAATATATATCTTTGACTTCTCTTTTATAATCGAACTGGTGTACACCACTACCAATCTGCAACTCCAAATATCCACTTACAGGTGGAGCGTCAATATACTCTCCATCTTCCATTATCCCCCAGTTCTTAGGGAGACCTTCACGATAATAGCCGCACATCATCTTGTTAGTTTGCCAACCACCAAAACCTGATGCACTCTTACGGTTGCCACTATCATAGTACGCAAGAAACATATCACCCCACTGACCAGCACCTGCCACCCACCTGCTATTATTAGTGTCGTGCACATAATGGTTTGATTCCATTATTTCCCTGTTCTTGTAGTGGTACAAGATGTTGCCATCAGCATCTTTCAGATAGAGCATAACGGGGATATAACCGAAATTACACCAGTCTTGTAGGTTTTCCCAATTACCGCCCTCGTTTGTCCCTGATGCTGACTCAAATGGGTTATAACGCACATCGAATAAAACATCCAAATTTATGCGTAATTGATATTTGGACCTATTAAATCGCCCAGACTGATATGTTACGGTTCTAATGAACGCGGTTTTTGTGGTTATAATCGGCTTCGATTCACACGCACCTGAAGACTGATTGAATACTCTTGGAAAATAAGTTTGACCTATAAATTGGTCCCCATTGGGACGCCCCACATATTGCTTACACGCCCAAATAACGCCAGCTTCGTCATTGCCACTATATACCGAATCAATGCGGAAGAATTGAGCCCCATTAGACAGCTTCAAAGGTTGCCCCTCTTGTTCTCCTACGGCGATACTAAATCCTGCTATTGTTGGATTATACATTCCATAAGAAGGGTGTTCCACTGAAAAAGAGTATGTGTCAGCATCTGGTAACATCTCATCGTGTTCCAACTCCCCATTGATTAACTCAGCATCGGCATAAGGGGAGAATGTTACCTTGACATTATTATACACCTCATCAACCCCAAGTTGGGCATCTGTACCATCCCAATACACTTCTTCGACAATCATATCCGAGCATATTGCATTCAGGTCATATAGGTATATCTTACCGCCCTTCTGAACCATACGCAAAGCGAATGGGCGCAAAGTCTCATCAAGCACCTCACGCATTGTCATTGCCTCACCCTCCTCATCGTAGAAGTTCTCACACAAGACATTTAATGTTGCAAGGTCGATAGGCTCTTTGGTTTCTGGTATAGAGGTACTGATATATTTCACCAACTCGGTGTAGTTGATTCCACTCTCCGAGAGACAGGTATCAATAACCTCTTGTATCGAGCATATACCTGTTTTGTTCCACTTCTTACGGTCAAGCGGTGCAAAGTCCGAAAATGAAAATGACACATCGTAGTCCTTCTTCTGCGAGTATGGCTCTTCGTACAGTTCAGGGTCAAGCATTCCCGACCAATACAATTTACCTTCACGATAGACATCGATACGCACCTTGCCAACCTCGATAGAGTATAAATCTATGAATTGGCGGTCTGCTTTGCTTACAAGTGACAATGTTAAGCACGCACCCTGCACGGGTTCGAGTTTATCCACCTCGTTCCACTCTATTTCAATAGGGGTATCATAAGGGAAGTACACCCGTTGTGCGGTGTAGGACTTATCGTCAGAGAGTATCTCCACACGATATAAAGTCCCCGCCACACTACGGAATTCACCCCAATATATGATTTGCTTTGCCATTATTTCGTTCTGTTTCGAGTGTTCTGTGTTTTGTTCAAAATACCAACAAGGGTTCTGCCCTCGATACGGAATATCACATCACCCCCAACGCCACCCGCAGGTTCAATCAGGGAGCGAAGTTTACTCAATGGAGCAACAACCTCTGGGTTATTCTGTGCTCCTGAATACTCACCAAATAAGCCGAGAGTTGGACCATAAGCAATACCACCATCAGCGAACTTCGGCAAGCCAAGCATTATTCCAACCATCGCCGCAATCATACCTGCACCGATAGCGATACCCACCCAAGGGATACCTGCGTGGGCACTCATAGTCTTGGCCGCCGCCTCTGCCACATAGGCGGTTGTAGCAGTAGTAGCTGCTGCCGTTTCAGCCGCAGATGTCGCCACAGCAGTAGTAGCACCAGCGACCTGTGCCGCAGTAGCGGTTACTGTTGCTGCCGTTTCCGCACCTTTGGCTGCGGTTCTCGCTCCTGATGCTACAGCACTACCTGTAATTGCAGCAGTCTCTGCTGTATAGGCTGCAGTCTCTGTAACAACTGCTGCCGTTGTAGTAGCTGCGGTAGTAGCCTTGGCTGTTCCATCTGCAATAGTGGCTGTGGTAGATGTAGCGGTAGATGCTGCCTCCGCAGTTTTGGCTGCCGACAATGCTTGTGATGCGGTTACGAGGGTTTCAATCATACTCACTACTGAGCTGATGCCATCGTATATCTGGAACATTCCATCTATGACAGCAACAGTCTTCTCCCAAGCAGTACCATTGCCCTGTAATGCCGAGGTTATACCCTCGATACCACCACCAATACCCTTGACTGCACCCCACGCACCTCGAAGCGACAAGCTGCTTCTCACCAACTGTCCCTCATAGCCACGCCAAGTGGTTATCAAGCCCTCAACCTGCTTGCGTTGCTCTTCATTGAGAGGATTGTTTGTATCATCAAGCATCGCCTGAAGGTTGCGTATCTGCTCACGCACCCCCTCCAAACCGATAAGTTCTAATTCGAGCTTCAGCGTTTTGCGGTCTAACTCACCCAAATTTGCGACATCCTGCTGCATCGTAGGAATATCCAAACTGCGCGACATAGCAGCTCGTTTAGCCTCTATTGCCGCAATAGTAGCCTGTATCTGGGCCCGCTCCGACTCGTTAGCCGTCTGCAACTTTGCCTGATAGTGGTTAAGTGCCGCCTCCAACTTATCAAAGGTGTCCAACTTCTCCAAATCCCCGAAGTCAGCCCCTGACGATAGACCAACAGACGCAGCACTTTGCAAAGCTCGTAAATCATCAATGATTGTCTGTATTGCCTGACGAGATGCACCACTCGTTTTATTCAACAGCGACTCGTAGTATGATAACGATGCCGATATTTCGTCAAACGATTCAGGGTTGGCAGGTAGGGACATCGCTGTAATGCTATCTTCTACTGCTGTCTTCCACGCCTTGTATTGGTTGATAGTTGCAACTATCTCGGCACGCTCATTTTTATTCGCTTTTTTCAAGCGTTGCTCGTGGTAGTTGATAATAGCATCAAAATCGGCAAGCGATGTCGGGTTGGCGGGCACACTCAACGCTGCCAACTCCTCATTGATAGTGTCGAGCTTCTGCTGCCATACATTGATATCCTTCTGTATCTCGGCACGCTCCTCCGCAGAGGCATTTTTCAACGCCGTACGAAGGTCTTGCAACTTCTTCTCGATGGCAGCTATACTGCCAGCCTTTGGTGGTGTCTCTTGCGTTCCGCTTGTACCATTTGTCGTGGCTATACCACTATCCGCCAATATGTCTGCTGCCAACTGCTCATTGTGCAATATGGCATCGAAATACTTATCACCCGCCGCAATCTCCTCCTGTGCAGCATCAGTTAAAGCCTTTGCGCGCTGCTTTCCATAGGTCGGAAGTTGTTTGCGGTACTCCGAATTTATGATTTGTTTTTCTTGCCCTGATATTTGTCCTCTTTCAAAAACTCCATCTGCCCCTGCAAGTTTATTCAAATACTGATTGCGGGCATATTGGGCAGCTTTGTCCCTATCGTCATCGGTAATCTTTCGGGCATCTTCGGCTTGTAGCATCTTCTCAACGGCAGACTTGTATTTCTGCGTGGCAAGTTCCATAGCCGCTGCCGCCATAGCCTTACGCTTCAATGACTGCACAAAAGCGCTCTCGTTGGTTACAAGGAGATTCTCTGCATCGCGGGCTGTGGTAATAGATACCCCTAAATCCTCGAATGCCTTTTGATTATCCTTGACAAACTTCTGCTGCTTGCGAGCATCAGTACCAACAGCAGCCCAGCCACTTTGTAACTTTCGGAAGTTGAGAAGTTGAGATGCTACACTGTTGGCAACAGAGGAACGCACCGATGCCATAGCATCTTCCTGTGCTTTCGCGGCTTCCTCTTGAGCTTCTTTTTCCTCTCGCTTTTTGCTAACGAAACGGTCTATTGCCGATATAACGGTGCCTATGATTACCGATGCGCCAAGAGTCATCGTTGCCATAAACGCCTTGGCTGCCACAGTGGATACGCCGAGCGATACAGTTAGCTTTGTTTGGGATACTCTCCACAATTCCGTAACCTTACGCACTGTTACGATGCGGAATGCGGAGGTAGCGTGAAGAGTGTTTGCCACCTGCTGCATACCCATCATAATAGCCATCACTGATTGCATCTTCGTCTGCACCTCCATCAGCCGCTCGTTGTCCTTAACAAACAACGACACAACGCCAGAACCTGCCGAGTACAAGCCCATCAAGCCCTGCATACCAGAGACGAGACCACTAACCATAGTGCCCTCACTTGACGACAGAGCCATCTGCTCCTTCATTGCCTCTCGATAGGCGGTGCCAAGTTCCTCCATCTCTGCCCTCATCTGGGCATATTCGGCGGTATTCTGCTTGCCTTCAAGCCTCATTCGAGCCATTGCATTACGCAACATCTCGACTTGGCGGGTTACGGTTACAGTGCTTGCCTTGTAGGTCTCCTGTGCAGCCTCCATTCCAGCCAACGCCTGACGCTCCGCAGCAAGTTCTTGCGCCAACGCATTTGTCTTTGCCGAATATACCTCTCGGGTGTGAGTAGTTGGGGCGCTATCACGCTTGGCTGCCATCTCCCTATATTGTTTTTCGAGGTCCTTAATTGCGGACTTCTGCGCCGATATAGATTGACGGATATTGGCAGTTCCTGACTCGACTTCCGCAAGAATAGTATCGTATGCGTCTTTATATGCCGAAGCGGTACCACTCATCGCTTTGGTCGCCCCTGACTCAACAGTTCGGAACGCCTGTGCATTTTGTTTTGCGAGGGCCGATATAGCTGCCCCCTGTGCTGTGAATTCTTTGGTCGTAGCACCAACAGCACCCGAGGTTGCAGACTGCATAGCACGCACCTCTGAAACTATCTTGGACGCAATACCTGAAACGGAATCACGACCACGAAAGTCAATCTCGTATGTTACTTTCTTTGCCATTAGACCAAAGTTTATCGTAGTATTCAAGTTCACGAAGCGACTCTTCACGCTCCGCCTTTGTCATCTTCTTTTTAGGTTTGTTGGATTTATCCCAAGGGAATGGTAGAATGTCGGTTGGTTTGAGGTTTTTCTTTTTGGAGTAAGGTTTCAACACCGCCCACATTATAGACCTCGTTTGCTCCCAACCAGCCTTAACCTTGTTATCCTGCTCGGCTCGCCATTCAGTGTAGATGGCATCAAATTGCGCTGGGGTAAGGGCTGAAAAGTCGTCTATCGACAAGCCCATACACCCAACTGCAATTCCCAACAATTTATCAATCGAGACAGGATTTAGTCGTTTTTTGAGTCCTCTGCGCTGTCGTTGGCGTTGAGCTTCTCCATTACTGCCTCGTTGATATCGCTAATCAGCTGGATATACGACTCAAACTCCATACGGTCTGCGAACTCCTCAAAGGAGTAGTTAAACTCTTCTTTGTTGCGTCGGCAATATGCCTTCACCACATGGTAGATGTATTTCAGGTTGTTCTCGGTATCCTCTGCGGTGATAGCCGATGCCTCAATACCAGTTTCGTGCTTAAATGAGAGCATCGCTCCCATTGTTTCGATATAAGGGTATTTCTTACCCTCGAAGTTCAAAAATATTGCTTTCATTGTTTCGATTGTTATTCAAATGTTATTCGATTGTTGGTTGAATAACGGGCGAAGCATCTGCCCCGCCCGTGTGTAAGTGTTGGAGGGCATTAGGCTACCTCTACGACCTTAACCTCTCCTGAGTTCTCAAGGCTGATTGAGTAGGTCGAATCGTCATCAGCAGGGTCGTTCTCCTCCAAGTTGGTAATGATGAACTGACCTGTGCGATACTTTTTCGCCTCCTCGCCTCGATACGCATATTTGACTGTTACAGGCTCACCCTTCTCCCAAAGTGCAAGAAGAGCATCATAACCCATATCGTCATCAGCGAACACGAAGCCCTCGGCTGAAATCGATACCGACAAACCCGATACACTCTTCTCCTTCCATTTGCCGGTGTTTGAAGTCTCCTTGGTTGCTCGGTCTTTGGTCTCTGCCTGATTCTGGATAGAACAAGACTTCGAGTGGCCGAGAGGAGTATCGTTCACCGACAGGATCATATTACTACCGTGAATATAACCCTCTTTTGCAGGTGCTGTTACTTCTGCCATAGTTTCGTTATTTTATTGATTACTGTTTTGATAATTACCCCCAATTGGGTGCGCTTCCATAAGATGCAAGCGGCAATACTCAACGCCACTCCGAGCAGTACACCTCCCAATAGCCATTTATGCCAATTGGAAGCTCGTTTCTCAGTCTGCTCTTCCTCCTCTGTAACAGCGGAACGGGCAACTGCTTCCGCCTCATATTGGGCGATTGTAGTCTGCTGTGCAAGGATTACCATACCGAGGGAGTCAATGGTATTCGATTGTCGGAACACCGTCTGCTCATAAAATGTTACTCGGCGGGCGAGACTATCACATTTGCTTGTAACCTTAATGTTATTCCCCACTCGTTTAGCCTCCACAGACGAGCGTCCGCTACTTGCATTATATGAGGCTCCTTCGGGTAGGTCAAGGAGGTTCTGCGTCGGAATCTCTAACGAACTCGTCTCCGCAGGTACCGGCTCCGTTACCTCCTGTTTCGTTATCTTCTGCTCCGTCTCCTGCTGACGCTGCACAGCCTGTTGCTCGGCGCACTCTACCTCTGCCTGAGTTACGGCACTTGCGACCTCCTGCACTACCTCGTCCACCGCTTCGGATTTCGAGGTCGTTGCTACCTTGGTCGGACCGCACGCCACTTGGCAGAGTGTTACGAGCAAGAGCAGTAGCATAAGGGGATATCCCCGGATTGTTTTTCTCATAGTTTTTCAGTTGCTTTGTTAATGAGTCAATTTTGCGGGTTAAGGAGTCAATTTTCTCCTCCATAACCTGTTGGTTAGCGAGCAGTTTAGCGTTATCCGCTTTCAACTGCACATTCTCGTTAAGTGTCTTGGTGTACTTCTCTGTCAGTAGGTCAATAGACTTCTGCAACTCCGCAAGAAAATCATTGTTCTGCTTACGGCGAGAGAACAGCCAAGTGCAGATGTTCGAGATACAGAGACCCACGAACAAGAGAATATCTTTCAGTGTTACATAGTCCATATCATCAATCTTTATTAGTTGATACCTATCTCACGAAGCCACGCAGGAACATCGAACGAGGGGCACGCCTTTGCAGATAGAGCATTGTGACCAACGATAGCGACATCGGGGTGTCGGCTGTGGAAGTCAAGTACATACTGCTTCAAAGCCTCCTTCTGCGCTTCTGTACGGGTGTCTTTGGGAGTTTTGGAGGTCGCCGAACGACCTCCTACATACACAATGTGCCGGGATGTGGAATTGTACCCTTTTGCCCCATTTGTAATCTCCCAAGGATCAACCGTCGCATCTTCGTTGTTCGCAACCAAACGCTCAACTGTTCCGTCGAGGTGGAACATATCGGTATAACCAACCTGCGTCCACCCCCTGCCCCCCTGTGAGGTTGGCGAAGTATGCCATCTGCGAATATCATCAGCTGACACCTTGCGCCCCTCCGGGGTATCTGTGCAGTGGATAACCAAGCGTTTCAGTTCAGCCATAGTTACTACTCCTTTGCCTGTTCCGACTCGGCTGGGACGGCATCGCCTGTTGCGGGCTGCTCGTCCTCCGACTCCTTCTTCTCCTTCTTGGTCTTTTTTGACTTCTTACCTTCAGCAGGGGCCTCCTCAACCTTTTCAGGTGTAGGGCTCACCTCCTTTGGCTGGTCGCCAGAAGCGTCACCCTCGGCAGTGGGATTCTCTACTGCTGACTGCTCGATAATAACTTCACCAAGACCTCGCTTTACGATGTCGTTTACACGGGTAGCATCGTCAATATCGATAACCGCACCCGCCTCAAAAACCTGCTTCTTGTTCTCCTTATTGATAAAGGGTCTCAATACTTTCAACTTCATACTTTGATACTTTTAGGGTTAGACTTATGCCTCAGGGAGCTCGTCTCTCCAATCAGCGATAACAGTATGCTCACCAAATGCAATGTTGGTATCTGCCTTCATCAGCATCTTGAAGAAGTAGCGCTCGCCGGCATTGGTTAAGCGGTCAATCTTCACGCACTCGAAGTCGTCAGCAAGGTTCACTGCACCCCAGAGGTTAGAGTCGATATCCATCGTGGCGATGGTTGCCACGATAACACCCTGTGGCCAATCTGCCAAAGGCTCGATGTTATACTTCTTGAAGCGAGCCACATTGCTCGAAGTAGGATCTGCCCCCTTGTGGTGGAGGTCGGTGAGCTCGTCATCGTAGGCGTCGAAGTCCTCAATCGACATCAAGAACTTCAAACCGGGATGGTTGCGGAGTGCCTTAGGGATTGCTCGGTGTACCTTACGCAACTTCGCAATCATAGTGTCAGCACCCGATACATCTGCCTTGATAACATCTTTATCGGCAAGAATGCGAGTAAGGATACCATCGAAGAACTGCTCCTCGCCCTCGCCAGCGGTACCGTTAATAAAGTGCCAGCCGAGCTCGAAGTCCACAACCTTGCCCAACTCCTCAAGGAATGCTGCCTGTGCCTCCGCAGGAAGCTCCGAGAACACGAGGTTGCCCGTAGGCTGCCACTTCTTCCAGAACTTCTCAAACGAGCGAGGGTTGAAAGTGGTGAATGCCATAAAATCCACAGGCTCCAACTTGCGCTCGTCGATATTGAATTCGCCCTTCGAGTCGCTATCCTCAGGCTGCTCCTTGCGCTTCTGCAAGAACTTACCTGCCTTCAAACGAGGAATGTAAAATGCCTTCTGAACATTAGGCTCAAGGTGGATAAGTCCACGCTTTACCAGCTCATTGCTGGTCGTTGCTTTCACGAGAAGTTTCTCTAAAACTTCACCCTGATAAGCGGTCTGAATGTTTGCCATAGTTTCTACTGTGTTTTGATTTGTTATTGATTACTTTTTGAGGTCCTCTCGAATCTCCTCCATGCGCTGGTCCCACGCATTACGCTCCTGAGGCTCACCCTTACCGATGATAGCAGCCGCACGACGCTTGGGCTTCTGCGATTTCAGGATTGCACGGGCACTCTCCGCCTGTTCGGTATGGAGCATAGCGACATAGTGCTCTCGCTGATCCTCACCAATGCGACCCTCATCGATAGCGGTCTGCACCTCGGCATCGATAGCAGCGTCTGCTGCCTCCTGCTCCTTACGCTTGTACTCATCGTTCTCCTTCTGCAAAGCGTCTCGCTCTGCTGTTAAAGAATCACACTGCGCCGCCTTTGCCTCAATCTCAGCAATGCGTGCCATAATCGCTGCCTCGTCTGCACAATCGCTGAACGAAGCCATCTGTTTTAACTGTTCAATCATTTTTTCGTTTTTATTAAATGAAACCTTGGTTGCATTAAGATATTGAGCTGTGTATCGCTCACAGAGTTGCTGTTCCGAGAGAGAATCGACAACGACCACTCTGTTGGGGTCGTCATAGATTTCATCGACAAAACCAAGAGCCAATGCCTCCTCAGCATCGAGCCAATGGTTACCACCGTCCATATACTTTTCACGGATATCCTCCACGCTCATACCGGTTCGCTCGGAATAGATACTGCACAGAATATCCTCGATATCCACCAATGTCTTGATATACTCCTCTAACTCGTCTGCATTGGCGCAAACGCATACTGTCGGGCGGTGGATCATCATACGACCGAAACGGCTCATCTTTACAGGCTTCCCACAGCCCGCAATGAACGATGCAGTACTCGCCGCAATGCAATCTATGTAGATGGTGATATCCGCTTGCGACTGATGCAAGGCGTTGAAGATGGCGATACCTGTGTGGACATCTCCACCGACAGAGTTAATACGCACATCAATCTTCTTATATGTGCGCTCTGCCTCCATCAGTTGGGCAACTACATCTTGTGCCCTCACATCGCCATAGTTGCCAATCTCGCCATAAAGCAAGATGCAACAAGTGTCCTCCTGCGGACCGGGAATGATATTGAATATGTTTGCCATTTTGCGTTTTGTTTTGTGCAAAATTGGGGCGTGTAACTGCACTTTGCAAATCGCAAAAACATCATAACAAGTTACAGTGTTATGATGACGCTATAAAGTGTTATGATGTTTTTCTGATTTGTCAATCACCTATTTAGAGGTCAATTTTGCAAAAGCAAAAGCACAAAACTATGAACAATATGACCTCACAACAGAAGCGCCAATGGGCGATGTCGATGTACATACACGAGAACCGAACACAGGAGGAGATTGCCGATGTGGTCGGGGTATCTCGTCAGACCATTATACGCTGGGCAAAAGCCGACAAGTGGCACGAGCACAAGGCTTCACTCACAATGACCCGCGAGGGTCAAATTCAGGCACTGCAACAGCAGATTGTCGAGATAAACAACAATATCCTCCAACGCGAGGAGGGCAAACGCTTCGCCTCTCCAAAAGAGGCTGACACCATCGCAAAACTGACCAACGCCATCAACAAGTTGGAGACCGATGCAGGTATCCACGATGTTGTCAGCGTGGGGCAGCGATTTATTGCGTGGCTACGCCCGATTGACCTCGACCAAACAAAGAGGTTCACACAGTCATTCGACTCATTTATTAATTCCCTGATGTAGTTCTATGAAGCAGATTGACCGTGATGCCCTACGCAAATGGGAGGAGCTAAAACGCTCCATATACAACGACACCCCCATAGACACCTCGCTGTCCCCAGCCGAGGTGGAAAAGTTGCGTATCAGGTTGGAGTCAAACCCTATCGAGTGGATTAAATACCTATTCCCTAACTATGCGAAGGCAGAGTTCGCCCCATTCCATATCAAAGCTATCAAGCGCCTCATCAACAACCCAGAGTGGTATGAAGTTTTGTCGTGGAGTCGTGAGCTGGCAAAGAGTACCATCGTAATGTTTGTGGTCCTCTATTTAGTGCTGACCAAGCGTAAGAATACTATAATGTTAGCCGCTGCCACACAAATAGCAGCGGGGAAATTGCTTGCACCTTACCGAGCCAACCTCGAAAGTAACCGCCGACTCATACAGTTGTACGGGGAGCAGAAGAGCATAGACGATTGGTCGGAACTTCAATTCAAGACCAAACAAGGGGCATCATTCACAGGACTCGGAGCTGGGGATAAACCTCGTGGAGCCCGAAACGAAGCCAAACGCCCTGATATTCTGCTTGTAGATGACTTCGATACAGACGAAGCGTGTCTTAACCCTGATGTATTGGAGAAAAAATGGAATTGGTGGGAACGCGCATTGTACCCGACACGCTCGGTATCAGAGCCTACACTAATCATATTCTGCGGTAATATCATCGCAGAGGATTGTTGTATTGTGAGGGCAGGAGAAAAAGCAGACCATTGGGATATTGTCAATATCCGAGATGACGAGGGCAAAAGCACTTGGCCAACCAAGAACACCGAGGATATGATTGACCGCATACTTTCGAAGATAAGCACTCAAACAATACAAGGGGAGTATTTCAATAACCCCGTTGTCGAGGGCAAAATCTTTTCTACGGTCAAGTGGGGTAAAGTGCCACCATTACGCAAGTTCCCGTTCCTGTGTATCTATGCCGACCCGACATCATCAGAGGCGAAAGGCTCTGCCAAGAATAAGAAAGGTTCGCTCAAAGCGATGTGGTTACTCGGTAAGATTGACCGCACGCTGTATGTTATCAGGGGCTTCCTCGGCAAGATGACAACCGATGAGTTTATAACGCACTACTTCACGCTATACCAACACGCCCTAATGAAAGGGCAGCGTAACATATATCTGGTGCAGGAGAACAACTCCCTGCAGGACCCATTTTTCCAACAGGTATTCAAAAAGGCGTTAGCCGCCAAATGTAAAGAGTTAAGCATCAATATCTCGGTCATACCTGATGAGAAAAGGAAAACCGACAAGGCATTGCGTATCGAGGCAAACCTTGAACCTCTGAACCGAGAGGGCTTGCTGGTACTTAATGAAGCGGAGCATAACGACCCGAATATGCAGGGGCTTGCGGAGGAGCTCAAATTCTTCTCTATGTCGCTCAAATTCCACGCTGACGGTGTGGACTGCGTGGAGGGTGGTAACCGCTTTATAGATGACAAAATCGGGCAGTTACACCCTATACACACAACATCGTACAAAGCAATCGCAAAACGCAATAAATACAGACAGTAATGGCAAACTTCATCACAACGGAGGATTACAATGCCTCCATACATCAGGAGATATTAGACGCTGTTATACGCTCCGACAGCACAATCATCGAGGTCGTAGAGGATAGAGCCATAGCCGAAATGCGTGGCTATATGTCCAGCCGATATGACTGCGACAAGATATTCAACGCCACAGGCGAGGAGCGCCACCAGCTCGTGCTGATGATGGCTATCGATATCGCCATCTATCACCTATTCTGCATACACAACCCTCGTATGATGTCGGAGGTGCGTGTTGAACGATACGAGCGTGCTATCAAGTGGCTCGAAGGGGTACGCAAAGGCGATATCACTGTTGATGGACTACCAGAGGTAACGGTCGAGGTTAAAGATGCCTCTTCGCAGTTCCAGATACGCAGTAACCGAAAACGAAATAACAACATCTAACTATGGCAAAGAACAAGAAGCATAACCAGCGCATAACATCAGGTGGCAGCGTGGGGCGCACCCCAACACAAACCATCGTACTCCAGCCTACCCGCCGAGGTGGGCTCGATGTATCCGAATATATGTCCGCTATTCGCAAGGCGGAGTTAATCGACTACCCACAGCGCAAGAAGCTCATCGACCTCTATAAAGATGTAAAGACCGATGGTCACCTGTTCTCGGTACTCCGAAAACAGAAGGCTGCTATTTTATCTACTCCTATTCAATTCCTTCGTGATGGCGATGTAGATGAGCAGATGCAGGAGCATATCAACTCACCTTGGTTCAACCACTTCATCGAGGATCTTATCGACCACGAGTGGGAAGGTGTGGGCGGTTCGCTGTTCCAATTCTACAAAGACGACAACGGGTGGGTTAAGTATGACCTTATCCCAAGAGAACATGTGGACCCAATCAATCGCACGATCCTACGCAACCCGACAGACCTTCGAGGCGAGAGCTGGGATGAGTTCTCCGATCTGCTGTATGTTGGCGACCCCCGACAAATTGGCGACCTTGCTGTCTGCGCCTTCTGGGTAATCCTCAAACGAAACAATGTATCTGATTGGGCTGAACTTGCCGAGATATTCGGACGACCTATCCGAGAAGGTACCTACGATGCGTGGGACGACAAAGCCCGTGAAAAGTTATTGGAGGATATCTATAATATGGGCGGTGCTGGTGTTATAATCCACCCTGACGGCACGAAAATCAACCTCATACAGACGGGTAATGTATCAGGGGCTGGTGATATGTATAGCGGGCTTGCGACATTCTGTAATAACGAAATCAGCAAGGCGGTAAATGGCAACACCCTGACCACCGAGGCGGGCGACAAGGGAACGCAAGCACTTGGAACAGTGCAGCAAGATGGAGAGATTGATATCACCTTCTTCATCAAGCGCCAGATCCTCGACATTCTCAACTATGAGGTGTGCGACATCTTCTCTGCCCTCGGAATTAACACCAAGGGCGGAAAGTTTGCATTTGTACCACCAAAGAAGAAGGACCCAGCACAACAGGTTACCATCGTCTGCCGACTGAAAAATGAGGCGGGCTTGCCCATATCCGATGACTACCTCTATGAGGAGTTTGGTATTCCAAAGCCTGACGACTACGACCAAATCAAGGCACAAGCACAGGCAACCAGTTCTGCTATTCAAGAGGGCAAAAAAGAGGGCGAAACCGAAGACCCTGACGCTGATGAGGGCGATGGTACCGAACCCAAAGGCAAAAAAACAACCTCCAAGAAGGACGAAGACCGCAAATTCATAGACCGTCTTCGCAGTTTTTTTGGAGGAGCCCCCGACAGCGCGGGGGCGGATTTAGATTGGTAGTCGAGGAACTATACCAAAATGCCGACAATAATGGGGCTCGAAGCTCTTTCACTTTCGACTCGTCAATCATCGAGAAGGCACTGCGCAATATCCAATCAAAGCGTATTAATACACGCACGACTATTGATGCAGGGCTTTTCTCGGAGGTGCATCGTATTGTAAGCAACGCTATCGATATCGGCTACGATGCTCCTGCTGGCGGTAGCAGTTTCGCCCAAGAACTAAAAAACAATGCCGAAGTGTGGTCAGCTTTCAAAGTCCATCGAATGGGCAGGGATATCGCTGCTCGTATGTTAGATAGCGACGGCAACCTTAAATCGTTCGAGCAGTTCAAGGCAGACACAAAGGATATCGTGGATCATCAGGTGGGGCGTTGGCTTCGCACCGAGTTTGACACCGCCGTTAAGCGAGCTCACAAAGCTGCGGAGATGCGTCAGTTTATGGAAGAGGCAGATGTGTTCCCGAACATTGAGTGGCTACCTTCCTCGGCTGTTAATCCTCGTGAAACCCATATCCCATTCTACCACCATATATGGCCAATAGACGATCCTTTTTGGAACGAACATAAGCCGGGTGACGAATGGGGTTGCCAGTGCGATTGGAGGGCAACAGACGAGGAACCTACCGACAACACAGGCATCGGGGAGGAGAGTATCAAGCCATCAGCGGGATTGGGGGGCAACCCTGCCAGAACAGGGCAGATATTCTCCAACGACCACCCATATTTCCCAAGCGATTGCGACCACTGTGCATTCAAGAGTGTGCAACTACGACTGTTTACCAACAAGCAGAAAAACTGCTATCAGTGCGCCAACATCATCAAGGCAATCAAGAGCGCAAAGTTGGCTCCCGTTATTGAGGAGTATGAGCGTCTGCGAGCTGATGAGAACTACACCGATGTCAAGATTGACCGCAAGAGTGGAGGTTTGAGGGCAACTCATATCGGGCACAATATCCATAGTGAGCCAAATGAAGAGCGATTCTTCGGAGGAAAGTACTCTTCCACCGATTTGGAGTTTGAATGCCAAGAACGACTATTTAAGATGGGACATAAGGCTATACTGTGCGATGAATCCAAGGAGTATCAAGGCAAGAAATTGGCGGCTCTTGATATGGAGTTAGACGGTGTTATGATTGATATTAAGTCTATCACAGGTAACGGTTGGTATTCTCACGCATTGAGAGTTAAAAACAATCAATTGCGCCGATACAACAATCGTCCAGATAGTCCAGCCCCAGCAAGCCGAGTATGCTTATATTTCCACGAAGCAGAGTTGTTTGATGATATCAAGATGCGAAAATCCATTGACTACTTCAAACAACATTTGGAGGGGACCTGTTACATCAAGCATATTATTTGTGTTATAAACGGAAGAGACGGCATATTGGAATATGATGTATAAAGACAATCCTCCGCCCGAAAGCGGAGGATTTTGAAGCCAGTTTCCACCTATTTGCATAGAGTTAACCGGTTAAACCAATGCAAATATAGCACAAAACATTCCAAAATACAACACTTTGGAAAGAATAATTTTACAACCCTCGTTTGAACGCTGTTTGAACGGCATTTGAATAACACTCAAAATGGCAGATAGAATTGAAAAAGACATACAACGGTTTGTGCAGGGAGTTGAACAGCTTATCAGCCGCAGACTCCCCATCTATGCGGGCAAGACTGCCACGCAGCACTTCAAGGATAACTTCACGAAAGGTGGATTTGTCAATGGAGGGCTACAACCTTGGCCTCCTTCCAAGCGTCTATCGTCAGGCGGGCAAGGGGCAGATTCAAAGTATGGAACATTGCTTTCCTCACGCAAACACTTGTATAGTTCTATCAACTACACCCCCAGCACCGCCAAAGTTACCATCTTCAACGATGTGGTCTATGCTCAAATTCACAATGAGGGTGGCACGATTGGCATAACGCCCAAAATGAGGGGCTATGCGTGGCATCGCTATTACGAACTAACAGGCAAGGGCAAAAGTGGCTCAAACAGCCCGAAAATGGGCAAGAAAGGCAAACAAACAGCCGAAACCCCAGAGTCAGATGAAGCAAAGCTGTGGAAAGGGCTTGCATTGACCAAAAAGCAGTCTATAACCATACCCAAACGCCAATTTATGGGGCAAAGCGCAGAGCTGGACGACAAGATAGCTGCTTACATAGAACGAGAAGTTCTCAAAATCTTAAACTCATAACAAAATGGAAGAATTGTATCTACGAATCGCAGACCGTCTGCGAAACAATGTCGAGGGGCTATCCCTCATCGATGAGGACACCGGGCAGTTGTATGAGAACACTGACGGATATCCCGTAACATTCCCTTGTGCGCTGGTTGATGTAGCGACAGTGGATTGGGAAAATTTCAGAGGGGCAGAACAGAGAGGTACTGCTTATATCACCATTAAACACGCCTTCGACTGCCACGAGGACACTCACCTCTCCTCGTCCCCATACAACCAGTTCGAACATCTCAAACGCCGAAGCAGACAGCATCGACAATTGTGTTCAGCTCTACACGCATACAAGTTCGCCGTGGCGACCTCTGAACTGCAACGAACACAGAGCCGACACTACACCCTATATGGGCGTATCAAAGTGTATGAGGTAACATTCAAAGTGAAGGTGGCAGACAACCTATTCGCCAGCGAATAGGCGCAACTGCGCCGCCGTGAGCTTGGGAACTTTGACCTTTGGCACAGGCTTAATCTCGCTATCTGGGTTCTCTCGGCAGAACTGCCTGATGATAGACATAACACGCTCCTCTGAAATAAAGAACTCTTGCTCGGAGAGGATCTTGATAGCATCGTCAAAGCGCAGTCGTTGCACCTCCGTCCAATAGTACCAACGGCGGCACAACGCTTCATTGCGTGCAGCGATTAAATCTTTGTTTCGTCCTCTCGGCATTTTAGGGTAGTTAGATATGATTAGAATATACAAAAATAGTGGGAATCAACGCGATTCCCACTATTTGCTTAACAGAATTAAGATTATTATGCAAAAAACTATTTACTTTTGTACAGCATAAACTAAGGTTTATGTGAACAGGTGTCTTAAAAACTCCTGTTAAAATAAGATAGTTGGGGACTCTTCATCCTCAACTTGAATAAAAAAAATATTAACTATATGTTCAACTTAATTTACAAAAAGAAGGAACATGAATGTGAATTAAACATTAAAGTTGGGTCGAATAATAGTAGCCCTTCTTTTTGGCTTAAATTGTACAATTTTATTTTATCATTAGGTACAATTATAGCCTTGTGGAAGTATTTTGTATTGCCATTATTATAGGTTAGCGGCATTACAAAGGGAATGGTTCTTCTGGTCGAAAGACTACTCTTGACAGATGGAGGGGCGCAAATGCGTCCCTCCTCTGTTTAATATCAATCTTCTACTTCTCCATTGACGCAAGCGATAACGGAAGAGTCTGCTTCACCCCGTTCTCGTCTTTGTACTGCACTGAAATAAACTCGACAGACTCGACAGGCTTGTATGCCTGTTGGATAATATCAACAGCCTCCATCAAGTCCGAGTATCCTGACTTACGGGCAACCTCTCGGAGTTGGAGAACTCGGCTCGCTTTCAGATTGCCCTTTTTATCACGAGCAAGAAGCGACATCACCATCTCGGTCAAGGCTGCCATCTCCTCATCACGAGCCATCGACTTGAAGAAGTCGTGTACCTTCTGGACTCCTACATTAACCGTATCATCCCAGCCATCGTTGGTGCGCCTACCGAGGGTAATAGATATCATACCATCTGACGAGGTGAATGAATTACTATGTCGGTCAGTTTTGGTATCATACAACTCATCTTTGAGGGCAATGATAGTATCAGCCGCTGTGAACGCGGTATTCTTCTCCTCCCTCATCAACTCGCTAACCTTCTTCATACGCTCAAATGTGGCGCGTACGAACTCATCGACACTCTGCTTGTAGGCATCGATGTCATCTTGGCGTTTCTGTTTCTCGGCACGCTCCTCAGCCTCAAGTTGCGCTTTCAGTTCAGCGCGTTGCTCTGCTGTAAGTTTTGTGATATCCATAGTCTATCGTTTATTGGTTTTGTTTTTGTTCTGTCGTTTTCTGCGTCTTTGCAATCGGGTTAGGCGTTGTTTCCTGCGAGTGCGATTCGGTATTCGAGGTTGCGCACATCTCCGTCTGCGTCGAGGTATCCATATTGGGATACGCCCAAGTGCCATAACCAAAAGTTTGTAGGCGATATCCAAGTCCCCAAACAGTGCCGACATTGCCTCTACATCTATCGGCTCTATCTTCCCCGTAAAACTTACCGTTGATGGTTCGGGGTGTACTACCTCGCTTCTCGGAGTGTCATCAGTAAACTCAATCTCTTTAATGACCGTAAGCGGTCGCCCATTGATAAACAACTGCCCAATGATATTCTTCTCTTCGCCCATAGTGTGCTACTTTTTAAGCTCGCCCATAACACCCCGCTCAATACGCTCCTGAACACGCTCTTTGCAAGCATCGAGAAACATCTGCAAGCCCTCGACCATCTTGGCGTTCTGCTCCGATGGGAAGCGGTTGTTCAACTTCTGGTGTCGGTCAAGTAGTGCCAAAACCAACTGCTCCGATTGAAGTCCGGGCACGATGCTTCCGTCATCGTTCTTTTGTACGAACTGAACCACCTGTTCGGTGTCGGTGTACTGTGTCTTGCCATCGACAAAGCCGAGGCACTCTCTGATAAAGTAGCAATGAGCACCGCCATACACCTCGTCATCAACAACCGATATCGTATACTCCTCGCTTGGGAACACCAATGCATCAATGGGTTTGCCCTCAGGCTCTGGTTGGAACTTGTAATCCTCCCGCACAAACGCCATTATTTGCTCATCAAAGGCTCGCTCCTTGCTGGCTGAATGACCTATCAAGTCGCGGAATAGCCCCGACAAGATACCGTGCGCTCGGCTTATGCTCGCCTTAACCTCACCTTTGGCATTCGGTAGTTGCTTCTTTAACTTCTCCATCAATAGGTCGCAGAGATAAATACCTCTAATTCGCTCATCCGCCAATAGGCGGGTAACATCATCTTGTGTGTAAACTCTTTTCATAGTTTTATTTTATTAAAGTAAATTCATACACCCAAACCCAAGGGTTACTTTCCCATGTGCCTTTCCCCATTACTGCATCTATGAGTGCTGCAAATGCATCTTGTGGAGTTAAATAATAACCAGCGACGCTTTCCCCGTGGTCGCAATCAAAGAAACACCAATTTGGGAATATCAAAGAATCATCATCCACCTTCCTTATGCCTTCTTTCAAGCAATCCTCTGCCGATATATCCTGCAAGCGTTCTACCTTCACTTTGTCGATCCGAATACGATGGGGCATATATTCAGCCTTAACAAACATCTTGTTATTCATTCCAGCCGTCATATAGACCGAAACATCAGGGGCTTGGTTGGGGGCAAGTGGAGCCATTTTTACCAAGTTGTCCACCCCTATTTCCCTGTAAGATTGAGCCACTGCCACCTCCTCATAAAAGTTAAACGGGGATGTAACTGTTAGGTTGTCCGAAAAATCCGCCCGCAGTTTCTGCTTTTTTACCGTTTTCCCAACGACCTCAGTGATAAAATGCATACCAGCGTATTCGGCGGTTCTTGTTGGTTGGGGGTGGATTATGGAACGAGTCATCGTTTTATCTCCACTTAACACAGCTCTCGTCAAACAATAGCGGTCATTAAACATTCTCTTTTTCATATCGCAGACTCAATAAATTGTTCTATCGTTGCTATTTTCTCTTGTAGGATAGTCCACTTGTCGAGTTGCTTTTCAGTCGCCACTCCGCCTTGTCGAATATCCTCCAAGCGGTCATACTTCTTTTTGAGGGACTTTAACACAGGGCGCAACTCCTCGGCTATCATACCAGCCTCCTCTGGCGTTAGGGCAAGCATCACTTGATTGTAACCTGTGCCTCTAATTGGTTCGTGTATCCATTTCATAGTTTTATCTCTTTATCAACACCCATAAGACGAATTGCCTGTTGTAGTCTATGAACTACTAATTCTTGGGTCAATAATGTTACTTCACCAACTTTACATTGAATACCTTGCCCCTGTTTTAACCATACCGCTATAAAGGCGTCAGGGGCGGAACAAACCCAATGGTCAGTAGAGGTTTCGTGGAACCCGTTACTCTCCAATATCCCGCGAGTAATAGGGATAGGTTCTAAATTCGAGTTTTGCATTATTATTCCCCTATTACATTCTACTCGTAGTTCCACATAACCCCCATCCTCACTTAATCTTGTAACTTGACCTATTACGATTCCACGAGCAATCTCAAAATCCTCACACAACACATGGGAGTCCAATGTATAAACAGGGATGCCAACCCAATTGCCTATGGATAGTTCTCTAATATCAATCATAGTTTTATCTCTTTATGGATATTACACATCGTTACAAATCGTTGTAGGTGGTGTACGCTTGTACAATCCATTTGAGCCACTATTGCCCATTCCTCGCAATCGGTCAATCGCTCATAGTACAAGGTCATATAATCCTCCGAGAAACCTCTTGTTTCAATGCGGTGGGAGTCGTCAATCATTATTCTCCAATTCGCTAACGAGTCATCAGTACGCTCAAACCCAATAGCCGCCATTCTGTCAGCGGTTAGTGGCAGGGGCTTTAATGATGACAAACGAACAGAAAAGACATCGCCAAATTGCGGATCTGTGAGTTCTACCATATAGACAACCTCATCATCAGATATGGCCGCTTTTCGGGTAATACTTCTAATTTTGCAGGGGTTAGTGTCGTGTTGTACCCAATCCCCGATGGATAATTGTTTAATATCAATCATAGCATTATAAAATTTGGTTAAGTTGTGGAGTAGAGAGGAATCGAACCTCTCTCTGGGCAAGCTGCTTCTGCCACGCAGCCCCCGATTCCTTCGGGCGGTTACTCCTTTGGGGGTGGCCGGGGAGTCGAACCCCTGTCGCACTCTGTTATCTTGCAACCACATGGAAAATGCTAATATGCCTTTACCACCCAAGCCTCACTTACTTCATTGGCAACCCTCCTTTCGATTTGATTGTTACATATCCCTCTATGATGTTTGGTTTCCTACTAACTCGGTAATTGGTTACGGTTGATAAATATAGGCATCGGCATTGCCCATCGCACTTGGGGAGTTGCCTCCTCTCGCTTGGGCTTGCGCAGTATCGCTTCGAGCTTCGGAACCAGAGCCTCCAACTCTTCAATCGAAAGTAACCCGAATGGTTTACCCGATATTCGAGGGTTAAGGCAGAACTCATTGACGGCAGCGAAAGTCTTGTCTGCGGTATCGATGCCGAGGCGTTGCATTCGGTTTAAGACTGCCGAGCGAGCTTTACGCAATCGTTCTTTGTGAGCTTCGTTACTCTCTCCTCTCTGCTTGCCTGATTGTAGGCAGTCGCACATATCCTCATACTCGGCATTGGTCATCTCACGAAGCGAAGAAGTGCGCCCATCTGTAAACTGTGCCACCAGCACCTCCTTGTGCTGTTCGAGGTCGATGCCCTTCTCCTTTGCCAAGGCATAGAACCTCGAATAGTTGCGTTTTCTCTTACCCATAGTCTTACGATAGTGTTAGTGCGCCTTCTGGTCTATCCTCAGGCTTAACAGTCTCCTCTATGAAGACTGGCATTCGCATCTGACGGGCAATTGCCAACTCTATGAGTGCTCCCTTACTGCTCGAATAGTTCGACAACAAATAGATGGCATCGCAACGGAGCATCAAAGCAACATCTTTCCCCATCTGGTCAGCCCACTCTGCATCGAAAGGCAACCCATTATTGAGAGGGTTTACAACCTCGAAATTGAAGCGTTGGAGTTTTTCTCTCGCAGTCTCAAACCTGCGGATAACTTCTTGAATCGGCAACCCTGTAATCTTACCACTGATATAAATTCTCTTGATTTCCATATCCTTATTGTTTTTGTGTTTTACCTTCCCAATACTTTTTTGCACCATCTTCCCAGATGGTATATTCTCCTGTTGGTCCTATAAAGCGTCCTTTGCTGAAAGCCGTGTAACCCTCGACCCAAATTTTGAGTGATGCGTCATACATCATACGAGTGGCAGGGCGACCATCGGGAGCTCTGCCCTTGGTCTGGCTAACCAGAATAATGAGTTTGTTTTTGTGGCGTTCCTTGAACTCCAAGAACCTCTTGTATGTCATCTGTACATACTGCACCGAGTCGATAACACAGAAGTCTGCAGAGCGTGGTTTTGCGAGACGATCAGATAACTCATCGAGCGACATTCGCCCATCAATCTGGAATAGTCTGCCACAATCCATCATACCGAGTCGGCGGAGTGTGTTCTGCATCGTAAGGTCTGTGCCCTCCTCTTTCGAAAGGTAGATACCTCGAAGCCCAAGTTGGCACAGAGCTTTGCAGAATAACACTACTGCCGAGGTCTTACCATTACCCGAATTACCCCAAAAGAACACCACGCCCTTACGACCTATCGGACCAATACAATCGTTCCACTTACCTCCCAGTTCAATAGTCTTGAACTTCTTGGCGAGGACCTGCTTTGCTGATAATGTGCGTGCCATTTGAATTGCGTTTGAACGGTGTTTGAATGGTATTAGAGTCTTGTAGCCGCAGAGATGCGGAGTTGCTTGTGTATGGTCTTTTTTATGCGACGGATATCGAAATCAGCCAGCTTTGCATCTTCCACTACCTTATTGATGCTTGTCTCATCTGTGAGCCCATTAGCGATACAGATGGCACGCACCTCGTAATCTGATACTTTGGTCAGTTGCACGAAACGACGGCAGATGCGTGAGTGTATCTCGGCATAACCCTTGCGGTCAGCTGCCACACCTCGATTGATGCGCTTTTCGATGTAAGGGGTTGAGAGGAACACCATACCGCACTTATCCTCCAACGCATTATAGAGCGAGATGTAATAGTACATCACCGAGTCTGTCAGTTTGTCGCCCTCATCAAAAACGAGGAGCGGGCGGTCAAGTGTCACCAGTTCAGCCGTGATAGCAGCGAGTGTTTCTCGAACGGTCAAACCCTCGGTGCGGATACCTATCTTGCGGGCGAGCTCACGAACGAAGTCCGACTTGTGCATATCCTCCGAGCAAGGCAGGTAAAACACATTCTTGTGTCCTCGTGCGTAGATGGTGGCTGCGGTAGTCTTACCAATGCCCGCAGGTCCTACAATCCACGAAACATTCTGATACTGCTGGGCATCTTCGAGGAAGGTATTTACATCTTTGAACGCTGCGGTACCGCACAACTGCCAACCGTCCACCTTGCCTGTCTCAATCTGTGAGCGTATATTGCAGAACATCTCGTCGCTGATGTTCTCAAACTTGCCCTTCAAGATGGCGTTCACTGTGGCAGGGCTCGTGTTTTTGAGCGAGTTCGCTGCTTTGGCTTGACTTGGGTAACGGCTTACATACTCGGCTAACTTCTTCGAAATAGCCTCTTTCTGCTCGAATGATAATTGCTGTGTCATATCTCTTAAAATTTGATTAAAGTCTGTTCAATGCTACCATCGGGTCGTAGTCCATATTGCTCACCGCCTTGGTGTATTCTCCGAGCGTTGCCGGTTCAACACTTTGCTCGGCTGGTATAACCATCAGCGAGTCGGCAAGTCGCTCATACTCTCGCTCGGTTATGCCCTTGGCTGCTGGGGTACAGAGTCCGTTCTGCTCAGGGGCCACACCGTGCTCCATTTCGAGGGCGTGCGCCTCCACCTGTCTGCGTATGCGCTCACGCTTGTTTGCCTCGTCAGTCCAGCGTATGAGGTCCATTTCGCCCTCCTGCTGCTCTTGGATTGCTCGATGGATCGTGAGATACGGGTATGCTACGGTCTCAAAGCGCAAGCCCATCGGAGTCTCGGTATAGAGCAAAGCTCTGTCGAAGTTCTGTGGGTCGAAGCGCACGATAAACTCTCTGCCCGTGTTGCGACTGCGCCACTCCATATCAGGCATACCGTCCTCGGTAAGCACCTCAAAGGTGTACTCTCGTTTCTGATATTGGATTTTGATACCGCCACTTGTAAAGACGCTTGGGCGCTCGGTGCGAATCCAGAACATATCCACCATATCATACTCGGATACTGCCACCGCCTCCGGGTTCACGCTGTCCGAGTACATCTTCCAGCGGGCGACACCTGTTGCGTGATGGAGCATAGCGTTCCATTCCTGACGAGCCGTAGCATAAGCCTCCAACAGTTCCTCGTAGGTGTATAGCTTCTCCTTGTTTGCTTCAATGAACTCACGGTTGATTTTCCACGCCTCCTTTGATGATATGTTGCCACCGGTAAATCGCCAATCCTTATGCAGCACCTGCTGTTGGAACCTACCAAATACAGCCTCGATGCTCTTACCCTGTGCGTTGTATGGGGCGGTAGCACGAGCCACTCGGCATATCGACGAGAAGAACTGCTTTGCTACCTTATTCTTCTGACCGCCCTGATTATCGGTAACAATCTCGAATGGCTTGTGTCCAGCCGTCTCGACAGCCATACGGAAGGCTCTATATTGAGCATCGAAGTTCTCGGTCTTGCTGATGTGATAGCCCAAGAACACCTCGCTGTAAGCGTCGATAACCTCATAGACCTGTACGGAACGCATAACCAACGAGCCTCCCTCATAAGCCTTGTAGTAGAGGTTGAGCTTCGTACCGTCACCATACCAAAGAGCATCACGAACACTCGGCATCTCGGTCTTGTGCTGGCGGGCGAACAACTGCTTGGCTGCATACTCACCATACACCGCATCGTACCATTGTGGCTTGACCTCTGGGCGTTCCAGAAACGCCAACAGCGCATTCTTCGAGCGGAGCGGTTTCCAGCCCTTCTTCTCGGCTATGCGGTTGAACTCTTCGAGTACCTGCTGGGTTGTATAGACAGGCGTGTGGCTACGGCGCAGGGCGATAATCTGACGACCTGCCGCCTTGGTTATCTTCAAGGTATTGCCGTTGCCGAACTTACCCGACACGAGGCACACATAACCCTCGGCTGTGTATTGACGCAACTTGTCACGCAAACGGGCTTCGCTTTTGGGCAGGGTGTGGTTATATACCTCACGAAGCTGCTCCGCCATAGCGAAGATGTTAGACCATATAATCGGGGTGTTGTTGTTGCACGCTCGGCGCATTGCACGCTGGGTATTGAGGGAGTCGCGGAGGGCGTTCAACACTCGTGCGTTGATCGTGTACTCCTCCTGCTTATCCTCTGGGATACTCTCGCCATTAGCGAGGCGATGGTTGCGGAAGAACTCCTGTGCTGCCATATCTTGGGGCAGCGATATCTCGTCTCGTTTCATTATGATTTCGGGGTCGCCGTACTTCGCCTCGAAACGCTCACGAAAGCGTAACGGTAGCGAACTATACTCAATAAGAGCATACGAGCCAAGACCCTTGCCCTGACGCAGTATGTTAATACTCGACCTTCTCACCAAGTGTCGATATGCAGCAAGGCTCATCACCGCAGCGCCATCGTCAGACCTTGTGAGGTCTTGGACTGTTACCGCTATTATCTTTCCGTAAAACTCCATTGTGGTTCTCTTTTTTTTGTTTTGGCCCTGTGTCGGTATCGCTCCGAATAACGCCTTTGCGTTCACAGGGAAAATCGCTATATTTGTGCTGTCAACTACAAACTTTGCGATTATGGATAACTCAAATCTCAATCTTATGTACCTATTCAGTTTTACAGTCAAAGCTAAATCCACTGAATTAGGTATTAAAAAAGCGTTACCTACTGTGAGGAAGTGTGAAGAGTTTGCTCAATCTCTTGGCATATTACTACGCTCTGACCATGTGGGGGTTGTTGATGAGACTTTTTGGGTAAGAGTTACATTCAATGTAAAGGGCTCTCAAAACATTGTCTTGCCCAAGGTGTCTGCGTTGTTCTCCTTCGCTACATCGCTCAAACTCTCGCTTATCAATCAGTTCTTTCTTTCCGAATAGGGCTTTTAGGTTGGGGATATAACTACCAGTGCGAAAGTCTCTCAACCCTCTGGCTCTATTGAGCCTGATGCACTCATCATAAACTGCTTTTGTTGCCATAGCCCTACCGTCTTAAATCCAAGTAACTGATAAACCGTTCTCACCGTCCATCGACAGGGAATAACCCTTTGCGGTCAGTTTATTCACCACGCTTGCACAGCATTTTGTGATGTGAAGCGAAAACTCTGTGTTGCCGAGGTTGCCCACGAAACGATTTTTGGGCATATTGATTTTAATCTCGGTTGAGTGGTGTTGGGCTATGATAGCCATTGCATTGTTGAACTGTTCGAGTGTCATAGTGCTAATCGTTAAAAGTTATATCATCAATTCTGCGTAATCCTGCTATGGTGTTGGTGAGCATATTTATGTACTGCGTGAGCTCGTGATTGCGTCGCCAAAGGGCGTCATATATCTCCTGCTTGGCGGGGTCAGAGTCCGTGAATATTACCCTGTGCTGGCGCACGAGTTCCTGCTGTTCTGCTCGGTTGCGGGCATACTCTCGGCGTGCTTTCGCAACTCTGGTTTCGAGTTCGTTGATTATCTTTTCCATTACGACTTCTTATTTTTGATTTTACCTATTGTGGGCCACTTGGGGCAACCATACGACACGCACAGGCTGTATATCATTCCGCTAACAAACTCTTGGTGTGCTTGGAACATAATACCTCGTTCGGGGATATACTGAAACTCCACCTTGTGGGTCAGTAGATAAGATGCAACCTTACCCAAGTAGTCAGTTGCCAAGTATGAGTTCACCTGTGCCATAACCTACTCCTCAATTAGTGAGTCCGACAACGACTGCGCTTCGTACACGATGCGAGTCCAATCATTCATCACAACATTAGTAAACACCTTGATCACCTCCTTACCACACGAGATGGTAGCAATCTCCTTCTTGTTTTCGAACTCCACTCGAACATCGTTCGGGAAGGTCTGAATAATACCCAGAACGGTACCCTCACCGTGGATATACTCCGTTTGGCAGTTAGGGATAAAGCCTTCGGGAGTCTGGAAGTTGTTTTTCACAACACCGCCCATCTTCAAGGCATCTTTGCGAATGCTCTTCGCCAATTTGCTATCCGTTACATAATTCAGAGCAGCCCAAATTGTCTGTCGGCTCTTTCCGTAAAGACGGCTCAACTGCGCCTTCTTCGCATTAGGTAAATCGATAAACTTCATATCTATATTCGTATTAGTAAATAATCTATTGTCAAATCGATAATAATCACTATCTTTGTTCCCGTCTTAACCGTTAAGACACCGCAAATATAATACGCATTTGCGAATATGCAAAATAAATTGCGAATTATTTTCGCTTTTGCGAACATTTTACAGGGGATATGACAATTAACGAGCGATTTGAGGAGGTTATAAAGACCTTATACAGAGGCAATAAGAGAGCATTTGCCCAAAGTATTGGGGTTTCTGCAACAGTTGTAGAAAATGTTGTTGGAACGAGAAAAGGTAAACCATCGTACGATGTTTTAGAAAAAGTTTGCGCAAATGCGAACATATCAGCCGAGTGGCTTTTAACGGGGAGAGGGGATATGATTCAGCCTGAATCGCACGCTGAGAGGGCTGTCGTACAGGAACAGTTTCCCCTGAAATCAGACCTTACCATCGGGCTCCAGAGCATACCACTCTACGAACTCGATGCGACCGCCGGCTTGGTTTCGCTGTTCGACACCAATGCCCGACAGGTACCCATCAGCCATTTGCAGATTCCAGATCTGCCACCTTGCGATGGGGCTCTCTATGTCCGGGGCGACTCGATGTATCCACTTCTCAAAAGTGGCGACATTGTACTCTATAAGGAGATACCGAACGGGGTGCAAAGTATTCTATGGGGCGAGATGTACCTGCTGTCGTTCACGCTTGATGGCGAGGACTATATTACTATTAAATATATACAGAAGGGCGACAACGATCACACTGTGCGCCTCGTAAGCCACAACCCTCACCACTCCCCAAAGGATATACCAGCCGACTCAATCCGTGCGCTGGCTCTTGTCAAGGCAAGCGTGCGCTTCAATACTATGGGATAGCGTGTTTAGGAAGTTATCTTCCCGATGACACACTTTTCACGCACTTTTTCCACACAAAAACAGCGAGATACGCAATGTAACTCGCTGTTTTTCATTATATTTTATCCTTAACAAAGGGTTATTTAAGTGTGTTTTATATGTAGTTAAGTGGTATTTTGAGCGCATTTTTCTGCATTATTTCGGGGTTATTTTGTCGTTATCTTACAATTTGAGCGCATTTTTTTACAAGAAAATGGCTATCTAAATGGGCATCTAACGCACACTTTTCGTTTTGAACTTTGGAAAATTAGGTAGCATCTAAATGGGCATCTTAACAGCCATCTAAACTCAATTTTGGGAGCAAAAAAAAGGGGGCGAACGCCCCAATTTGAACGGTTTTCAGAGGTCGCTCGAACGCCTATCTCGAACGACTCGAACGATGCCGGCAGGGTAGCGTGCGCCACGGGTAGTTAATCGCCCCAAATCGCCCCTCTGGTGGCTTTTAGCAATGGTTTAGTCATAACCATACATATACAACAACGCCCCGAAATCAGGCGGTTTATTGCCGTTTTTCAGGGCGATGTAACATTGTCGCTCGAATACTGCGTTCGAAGTGCAGCCGAATGTAACGCGAAAGTAACGCCGATGTAACATTTCGTTTTGCAGGACTTCGGGGCTGTCTATCGGTGTAACTCTTTGATAACTATATAGGTTAGACCACTACCCCACCCTGCCCCACTATACACATTTCGTTTTTACCCCCGGACAATGGGTTTTTAGGGGGGGCAAAGCGCGTTGAGGCGTTGACGCGATAGGAGCCGGAG
>JAZQSN010000097.1:0-6727 GCA_045630065.1 Alistipes sp. | reverse complement strand
AGTAACCTTGCCGATATATACCTTGCGCTGTGTGGCCGATGAGCCGTAGCGAGCCGTATGCTCGGCAATATCGCGACCGGCGTAGTAGCCCTCCCAGAAACCACGGTTGAAGACCGTAGCGAGCTTTTCTTTCAACTCGGCAGCCAGCTCGGGGGTGTATTCGCCACGCTCCATAGCCTTCAAGGCTGCATCGTAGCTCTCCACCACACGCTTAACATACTCCGCACCACGGGCACGACCCTCGATCTTCAGCACGCGAACACCTGCAGCGATGAACTTATCCAAAAAGTCGATGGTACACAAATCCTTGGGCGAGAGGATATAGCGGCCATCGATAGCCAGCTGTCGGCCTGTCTGCATCTCGGTGATGAGGTACTTGCGACGGCAAATCTGACGGCACGCACCACGATTGGCCGAACAGTGCTCTTCGTGCTCGCTCAGGTAGCACTTGCCCGAGATAGACATACACAACGCTCCGTGGGCAAACATCTCAATCTGCACTCGCTCGCCACGTGGGCCACGCAGGTCGCGAGCCTCGATTTGCTGCGATATATATGTAATCTGCTCAAGGCTCAACTCGCGTGCCAGCACAACAACATCGGCCCACTGCGAGTAGAACTCCACAGCCTCGATGTTTGAGATGTTGCACTGGGTGGAGATATGCACCTCCATACCCACCTTGCGGGCATACATAATGGCGGCTACATCGGCTGCGATGATGGCATCGATACCCTCCTTCAGGGCGCGGTCGATAACCTCACGCACCGCCTCCATCTCGTTATCGTAGAGGATAGTATTAACGGTGAGGTAGGTCTTAACACCCGCCTCGTGGGCAATTTTTACGATGTTTGCCAGGTCGTCGAGGGTAAAGTTCACCGCCGACTTGGCTCGCATATTCAGGACTCCCACACCGAAGTAGATGGCATCGGCACCCGCCTCGATTGCGGCATGCAACGACTCCATACATCCTACGGGAGCCATAATCTCAATATCTTTTCTTTTTATCATTTTTCTTTGGTTTTCGTCTGCTTGAGTATTCCCTACGCATGCTCAGCGAGTCGGGGAATGAAGTGTGTGGGCTATTTCTTTCGGCCCATCAGGTTCTGGGCAAATGTGCGCAGATGTTCGGTGCGCTCGGGGGCAAGTTCCAACGTATCGAGGATGGAGAGTGCTCGATCGAAGCGGGTAGATATCTGCTGGTTGATAAGGTGGGGAATATCGTAGCGGTCGTATACCCCCTTGACACAGGCAATCTTCTGCGCATCGGTGAGCGACTCGTTAAGATGGGCTGTGCGCAATATCTCGCGGTCGGCCTCCGTAGCACGGCTCATAGCGTTGGGCATAAGGCAAGTCTTCTTGCCCTCCAGAATATCACCTCCAATACGCTTGCCCAGCTCCTCCTGCGTGCCGTAGCTGTCGAGCAAATCGTCCTGCTGCTGGAACGCCAAACCAAGCTCTAACGCATAGCGGTAGACGCGGCGGCAATCCTCCTCCGAGGCATCACCCAACACGGCTCCAATCATAGCCGAGCCAGCCAACAAGACCGAAGTCTTGAGCTCAATCATATTCATATACTCTACAACCGACACCTTCTGCAGCGACTCAAAGTCCATATCGTACTGCTGACCCTCGCACACCTGCAAGGCCATAGTGGTGAAGATATCCATTATGCGGTGAAGTTTTGCCGGGGGCGCCTGATGCAACATGCGGTAGGAGTAGATCATCATAGCGTCGCCCGAAAGGATGGCCACATTGTCGCCCCACGAAGCGTAGACCGAGGGCTTGCCACGGCGCACGGTGGCATTATCCATAATGTCGTCGTGCAGAAGCGTGAAGTTGTGGAACATCTCGACAGCAGCCGCTACGGGCAGAGCATCCTGCAACGAGCCACCATAGGCATCGCACACGAGCATAAGCAACGACGGGCGGATGCGTTTTCCACCACCCGACATAGAATAAAGGATGGGCTTATAGAGTCGTTGTGGCTCCTCAGGCAACTGAATCTGTGCGAGATAATTCTCAAACAAATCCAAAATTTCCTCGTTGTTTTTCATCGGCTGTGAGTATGTTTTTTAATGTTCGTGCCCCAAAATTAAGAAAAAGTTTGAAGAAAAAGAATTTTATACTTAACTTTGACCAAACATTTGTTAATGAATCTTAATTTTAATGATTTAACCATAAAACTACCAAAGACTATGAAAAAATTAGCAATGGGTATCGATATCGGCGGAACCAACACTGCGTTCGGTTTGGTTGATGAGGAGGGTACCGTATTCTGTGAGTCAGTAATCTCAACCGAGAAGTACAAGAAATTTGACGACTATGAGAACTACGTAAAGGCTTTGTGTGATGCTATGCACTCACTCATCGACAGCGTATCGTTCGACTTCGAGTTGGTTGGTATCGGTATCGGCGCACCCAACGCAAACTACCATACTGGTATGATCGAGGCTCCCGCAAACTTGTGGAAGTTCCGCGACGACGAGCCCAATCCCGATGACAGCCGCCGTATGTTCCACTTCGTGGACGATATCAAGGCTTCATTCCCCGGCGTAGAGGTAGCTATCACCAACGACGCTAACGCTGCAGCTATCGGCGAGGGCGTATTCGGTAACGCTAAGGGTATGAAGGATTATGTTGTTATCACTTTGGGTACAGGTCTTGGCTCAGGTATCGTTAGCAATGGCGAGATGATCTACGGTCACGACGGTTTCGCAGGTGAGTATGGCCACGTGATGGTTGACAGCCGTGCAACAGGTCGCGAGTGCGGTTGCGGTCGCAAGGGTTGTTTGGAGGCTTACGCATCAGCTACAGGTATCAAGCGTACTGCATTTGAGCTTATGGCAAAGATGAACAACGATAGCGAGTTGCGCGAGATTCCTTTCTCTAACTTCGAGGCTGTTATGTTGTCAAAGGCTGCTGACAAGGGCGATGCTATCGCACTCGAGGCATTCCGCTACACTGGCGAGGTATTGGGTAAGTCACTCGCTGACTTGGTAGCTTCTACATCACCCGAGGCTATCATCCTCTTCGGTGGCTTGGCTAAGGCTGGCAAGTACATCTTCGAGCCCACTAAGTGGTATATGGAGGAGAATATGATGGGTACATTCAAGAACAAGGTTAAGTTGTTGCCTTCAGGTATCGAGGGCAAGAATGCTGCTATTCTTGGCTCATCAGCTCTTATCTGGCAGAAACTTATGTAGTCTTAGTGTCAGACAAATAACAATGGCTGTCTGACGCAGGTTGGACAGCCACTTTTTTATTTCGGCTGACCGAAATATCGCAAGGTTAGTTAGTTTAATAAACAAGAAACAAAATGAAGAAACTTATACTTTTTGCTCTTTTGGTATTGCCCCTCGGAGTATGGGCACAGAGCGCAGCTGTGAAGAAGATTATGGAGATGTCGCGCGAGGATAACCGTGTAATGGAGCATCTCGACGTATTGTGTAACCGCTTCGGTGGACGCTTGGTTGGTTCGGCAGGTTTTGAGAACTCACAGGCGTGGATCGTAAAGCAGTTGGAGGAGTGGGGCCTGGAGGTAACTCTTGAGAAGGCTGGCGAGGTTCCCGTAGGATTCAACCGTGGCGGCTGGTGGGGTCGTGCTATGGGCGAGTACTCAGAGACTCTCTACTTCACCACACCCTCATACACCGCAGGAACAAAGGGCAAGCAGCGCGGTCACGTTGTTATCGAGCCCCGCACACAGGCACAGTTCGACCGTATGAAGGGTACGCTGAAGGGCGCTTGGGTATTGATGGAGAGCAAGAGCACCGGTTGGCCTTTGGAGCATAGCGCCGAGGCTCGTGAGGCTCGCAAGGCTGCTATCGCCGAGAATACTGAGATTACACAGTACAACCGTCAGAACCCCGACAGCCCGAAGCCTATGAACGAGATGCCCGCCCTGTTCTACGATGAGATGATCGAGGCAGGCGTACTCGGTTTCATTCAGCCTACAACAGTGCCCATCCGCACATTGTACGATCGCAAGATGCTCAACGAGGGCAAGGTAACATTTGAGACTCTGCCCACAGTGCCCGACATTAAGCTGGACGAAGAGCAGTTTGAGCGTATCTACAAGTTGGCACAGCAGCGTCGCCATGTAGAGCTGGAGTTCGACATCCGCAACTACTGGTCGATGGGTCCCGTGCCCTACCACAATATCGTAGCTACTATCAAGGGTTCGAAGAAGCCTAACGAGTATGTTGTCATGGGTTCTCACCTCGATGCATTCGACGTGGCAACAGGTGGTGTGGATTGCGGTTCAGGTGTATCGGCTATGATGGAGGCTGCACGTATGATTGCTCTCTCTGGTGCGAAGCCCGAGCGCTCGATTGTATTCATCTTCTTCGCAGCCGAGGAGTTCGGCTTGTTCGGCTCACTGGCATGGGTACGCGACCACAAGGATAAGTGGGAGAAGATCTCAAATATGTTCAACCGTGACGGCGGTCCGTTGGCCTACACAGCCTTCTCGGCTCCCGCATCACTCGTGAAGGAGTATGAGAAGATTGCAGAGCCTATTCAGGAGCTCTACCCCGACTACAACTTTACTGTTAGAAAGTTAGAGCCTCGCGCGAAGCCCACACAGACGGGAGGCAACGACTCTACATCGTTTATGGTTGAGGGTATTCCCGCCCTGCAGATGTCAGAGACCGATCCCTCGGGTTACAACTTCCAGTATCAGGAGATCTGGCACACCAATCGCGATATTTATAATAAGAGTATCCCCGAGTATCAGGAGCAGGCCGCAACAGCGTTGGCTATTATGGCGCTGGGTACTGCTAACCTGCCCACAATGCTCCCCCGCAACGAGGTGTATAAATAAATATGTAATCGCGAATGCATAAACGCGCATTATTTACCGACGCTGCCATAGTGTAGCGTCGGTTTTTTGTATGCCTAAATATTACAAAACAGGGCGCAGGACGACAAAAAATTTTACTTATTGGGGCGCAGAATGCAATTTTTTACCGTTGAATGTTGGAGATTAAAAAAATCTTCGTAACTTTATGAAATGAACGCGCAAGCGAAAAGCCGCTGCGCGGAGTAGCAAAACAGAAACCTACTTAAAAGTAAAACCTATAAAACTTCACGAATATGAAAAATTATTCAGCAAAAGAGATTAAGAACATCGTTCTTATTGGCGCGCCCGGCACGGGAAAAACTACCCTTGCCGAAGCGATGGCTTATGAGGGTAAAGTTATCGACCGCAGGGGTAGCATCGAGGCGTGCAACACGCTTTCAGACAACACCGATATCGAGCACGAGTACAAGCGCTCGATTTACGCTACAACCCTTTTCACCGAGTTTATGGGCCGTAAGCTCAACATCATCGACTGCCCGGGATCTGACGATTTCTGTGGCAACCTCTTCTCTGCCTTCAAGGTGGGCGACGTAGGTATTATGGTGATGAATGCGCAGAACGGCTGGGAGGTAGGTAACGAGATTCAGGCTCGTTATGCTCGCATTCTCAATAAGCCCTTGATTGGTGTTATCAACCAGTTGGACGGCGACAAGGCTAACTTCGAGGCTACATTGGAGGGTATTCGTGCCGCTTCATCGGTAAAGCCCGTTGTTGTGCAGTATCCCGTAGAGGTTGGTGCAGGCTTCAACGCATTCATCGACGTACTTATGATGAAGATGTACCGCTTCACCGACGAGAACGGTACTCGCGAGGAGTTGGAGATTCCCGCCGACCAGTTGGAGTATGCTCAGGCATTGAACCAGGAGCTCTCGGAGGCTGCTGCAGTATATGACGACGCATTGATGGAGCTCTACTTTGAGAAGGGCGCCCTCACACAGGACGATATCCGTTCAGGTTTAAAGCTCGGCGTTGCTAACCGCGAGGTTATGCCTATCTTCTGCTGCTCGGGTAAGCGCGACATCGGTACAAAGCGTTTGATGGAGTTCATCATCAACGTAGCACCGGGCCCGACTACTCCCACAACAGCTCCTAAGTTCGTATCTATCGAGGGCGAGGAGCTCGTAGCTGACGAGACACAGCCCGCCGTTGTATTTGTATTTAAGAGCCAGATCGAGCAGCACATCGGTGAGATCACTTACTTCCGCGTTGTACGTGGTAAGCTCACAGAGGGTATGGAGCTTATCAACAGCCGCACAGGTAACAAGGAGAAGATCTCTCAGCTCTTCGCTGTGGCAGGTAAGAACCGTATCAAGGTTTCTGAGCTCTCAGCAGGCGACATCGGTTGCACAGTTAAGTTGAAGGGTACACGCACAAACGATACATTGGCCGCAGGTGAGCACGTACGCGTTGCTCCTATCGTATTCCCAGAGCCACGCTACCGCGCAGCTGTTAAGGCTAAGGAGCAGGGCGACGAGGAGAAGCTCGGCAAGTTGCTCAATGACATCAAGTATGAGGATCCAACTATCTTGGTTGAGTACTCTAAGGAGTTGAAGCAGACTATCATACAGGGCCAGGGTGAGCACCACCTCAATATCGTAAAGAGCCGCTTGGCTAACGACAACAAGCTCGAGATCGAGTACTTCGCTCCAAAGATTCCATATCGTGAGACTATCACTAAGGTTGCTCAGGCCGACTATCGTCACAAGAAGCAGTCGGGTGGTGCTGGTCAGTTTGGTGAGGTACATATGGTTGTTGAGCCATACTACGAGGGTATGCCAGAGCCTACAAAGTACAAGGTAAACGGCAAGGATATCACCGTGAATATCAAGGGTAAGGAGGAGTATGACCTCGATTGGGGCGGCAAGT
>JAZQSN010000096.1:0-6553 GCA_045630065.1 Alistipes sp. | reverse complement strand
CTCGCGAGAATCACGTGTGAGGAAACCGTTCTTCTTCAAGATTGAACGGTGCTCAGCGTCGATCTGGCACAATGCGCGTGCGATACCCATACGAGCGGCCTCAGCCTGACCCTTGATACCACCACCAACGAGGTTGATAGTTACATCATAGTTCTCCAAAGTGTTAGTAACCAACAAAGGCTGCTTAACCTCGTACTGGAGAATGTTCAAGGGGAAATAAACGTCGAGTGCGCGCTGGTTGATTGTAATCTGACCATTACCCGGCTTCACGAATACGCGAGCCACAGCAGCCTTACGGCGACCTACGGTGTTTACAACTTCCATACTTTTTACTTAATCTCGTTTAACTTAATTTCCTTAGGGCACTGTGCAGCGTGGGGATGCTCCGCACCTGCATATACCTTCAAATTCTTAAGGATAGCATCACCAAGACGAGTCTTGGGCAACATACCCTTTACAGCGTGCTCGATTACGAACTCAGGCTTCTTAGCCAAGTAGTCCGCAGGAGTAGCAAAACGCTGACCACCGGGATAACCAGTGTGACGTACATAGACCTTGTCGGTCATCTTGTCGCCCGTGAGCTTCACCTTCTCGGCATTGATAACGATAACGTAGTCACCGCAATCAACGTGAGGAGTGTAGCCGGGCTTGTTCTTACCACGCAGAATTTTTGCAACCTGCGAAGCAAGACGTCCCAATACCTCATTGGTAGCGTCGATTACGACCCACTCTTTCTGAACCGTAGCGGCGTTCAATGAGATAGTTTTGTAACTTCTTGAATCCATCTTTTACGTTTAAGTTTATAACTTGTTGTTTGTAATCCTATTCCCATATATTTATGGGCGTGCAAAGATAGTAATTATTTTTAAGATTACCCAATATCCCATAAAATTATTTATAACTTTCTATAATTTACTCCCATAACAGTACAAAATGGGGCTTTCCAGACCCCATTTTGCTACATTTTGAGTAAAAATTCTGCTAAAACATCGTCCTTGGCCTCTATCGGAGTGGCCCGACGCTCGCGTCCGACAGCCTCGGAGAGCGACTTTGGCAGTGTTGGCACAACACCTGCGGCACGCTCAACCACCTCTCCGAACTTGGCTGCGTGAGCCGTCGAGAGATAAAATCCGTCAACCGAGAGTTGCTTCGATGCCAAATAGCCCACAGCACTATGTGGATCGGAGATGTAACCATACTTGCGATATATCTCATCAATAGCCTCGGCTATCTGCCTATCATCACACGAGAAACCTCGCACCTCGGCCTGCAATCTCTTCACGTCACCATCGCAGAGAGTCATCATACGTTCGAAGTTGCTCGGATTACCCACATCCATTGCATTGGCTATAGTCTGTACTGATGCTCGCGGGCGATACTGCTCAGTAAGCAGGAACTCGGGCACCACATCGTTGGCATTAGAGGCTGCCACAAAGCCCTTCAACGGAAGTCCCATTCGTCGGGCAAGCATACCTGCGGCTAGGTTACCGTAGTTTCCGCTCGGCACCACCACCTCGGGCATATCGCGACCTGTCATCTTCTTCCACTTGCAATAGCCGTAAAAGTAGTAGAACGACTGCGGAATCCAACGCAGAAGATTTATAGAGTTTGCCGATGTGATGCGTACCTGTTCGCGTAAAGCATAATTCTGGAACATCGACTTGACCATACGCTGACAATCGTCGAACGTACCAGCCACCTTTAACGGATGGATATTACCGCCGAGTGTTGTCATTTGTGCCTCCTGCAGAGGGCTGACCTTACCATCGGGATAGAGTATCACCACTCGTACACCCTCCACACCATAGAAACCTTGCGCCACTGCGCTACCCGTATCACCCGATGTGGCGGTAAGAATAATCAATTCACCATCTTTATTGAGCAAGCCTGTCATTCGGCCCATAAAGCGAGCTCCGAAATCCTTAAATGCGTGCGTAGGGCCGTGGAATAGTTCCAAAGTGGAGAAATCATCACCCATAGGTTTCAGTTCTATGGGGAAGTCGTAAGCACCGCGCACGACACTCTCCAAATCATCTACAGACACATCGTCGAAAAGAAGTTGTGTAAGGTAGAGTGCCATATCGGCATACGACTGCTCGGCCAGAGCCTCCACTCGCTGCATATCGACCTGCGGAATTCGTTCGGGCAGAAAAAGACCTCCATCGGCTGCCAAGCCCATAAATGCAGCATTGGCAAGTGCTACAAGTTTCCGCTCGTTATCTCGTGTACTATAATACTTCATACGTCAATCTCATTACTCGTTCAACACACGTGCTCCCTGATTCGATACCTTGCTAACATAAATATCCGAATCTACACCCTTCTGAGCAAAATGCTCGTGCATAATCTCTCCAATGCGAGCCGCCACCTCCATATCGGCCGAGAGGGTAAATACCGACGGACCTGCCCCCGAGATATTGAATGCCAGCGCACCTGCATCCATCACCTTCTCGCGCAACTCGTCAAAGCCAGGAATAAATTGTTTGCGGTGAGGTTCAACAACCACATCACGCATAGCACGGCCAACAAGATATACATCCTTTAGTGCCAAGCCTGCAACCAGACCTGCCACATTACCCCACTGCTCAACGGCTGTACGCAAAGGAATATCCTTGGGTAATACTTCGCGAGCCATACGAGTGCTGACCATAATGGCAGGGTGTGCCACCGAGCAACAGAAGTTATCGGGCACAGGCAGGCGAACGATATCCACCGGATGATAACCTCGCAACAGAACAACGCCACCCAACAACGACGGACCCACATTATCGGCGTGAGGAGTACCTCCGCTTATGAGCTTCTCGCCCTCCATAGCGAACTCCACCAACTGCTCGTCAGTGAAGGGACGACCAAGAGCCTCGTTGAGCGCATAGACAGCAGCTGCCGACGATGCTGCACTCGAACCTATACCGCTACCCGGCGAAATCTTCTTCTCGATGCTCACCTTCACTCTGCAACTCTTTCCATAAGCTGCCAACAAAGCACGAATGGCAGGAGTGACAACATTCTTATCGATGTCGTCGGGCAACTCTACATCTGTTAGGTTCACAATCTCGAGGCCATCGCCCTCGGCAACCTCCACACTCAATACATCGCCAACACCCTCTAGTGTCATTCCCATTATATCGAAGCCGCAACCCATATTAGCAACAGTTGCGGGCGCAAATACTCTTACTTTATTCATCACAATAAATTTTATCATCACCCCACGGCACGCACCGACGCAAACGCACCCTTCCTGAGATGAAGTGTTATGGAATATGTTACTTATGATTTTTAGGCCGAGCCCTGCATCCTCGGCAAGGCAATATGACAACAGACGTGCCCAATCGGCAAAAGAAAACTACACCCCCATAGGGGTAATCGTAGTAGTGGTAATTGACGTCAGAATACCGATAGACGACAATGTAGCCGCGATTGTGATCGTAGCCAGCATTGAAGTTGTATATCGGTTAATTCTCATTGTTTTACCATTTGTTTTACACAAATATATATTAATTTTTTTTAATATACAACTTTTCCCCGATATTTATTACAAATTATTAGCAAAATATATCGCTCACATATCCACACAAACATATATAGTGCTTTATTGCAGCTATTTACACCTATTATAATTTATCACACTATATTTTACACAAAGAACAAGCACTACATCACTCCACCATCTTCAATATATGCTCTTTCTACTTTTATTTTCCTATCTTCAAGTGCATATCTTATCTATAAACAAAAAAGACTCTCCCCCGAAGGGAAGAGTCTTATATAATAATATATATAGGTATATATTATCCGAGGAATGCCAACAAGATACCAGCAGCAACGGCAGAACCGATCACACCTGATACGTTGGGACCCATAGCGTGCATCAAAAGGAAGTTTGCAGGATTCTCTGCCTGACCAACCTTCTGCGATACGCGGGCAGCCATAGGCACAGCCGATACTCCAGCAGAACCAATCAGCGGGTTGATCTTCTCCTTTGAGAACATATTCATCACCTTAGCCAATACTACACCAGCACCAGTACCCAAGCAGAAGGCAGTTACACCCAATACCATGATACCGATAGTCTGCCAGTTAAGGAAGTTAGCAGCCGTAGCGGTAGCACCTACTGAGATACCGAGGAAGATGGTTACGATGTTCATCAACTCGTTCTGAACAGTCTTGCTCAAACGCTCAACAACACCACACTCCTTCATAAGGTTACCCAACATCAAGCAACCAATCAACGGGGCAGCCGAAGGCAACAAGAGTGAAATGATCATAGTCATCGCGATGGGGAAGATAATCTTCTCAGTCTTCGATACGGTACGCAACTGCTTCATCACGATCTGACGCTCAGCCTTAGTAGTCAACGCACGCATGATAGGAGGCTGAATTACGGGAACCAGAGCCATGTATGAGTAAGCAGCAACTGCGATGGGACCCAACAACTGGGGAGCCAACTTAGCAGTAAGGTAGATAGCTGTAGGACCGTCAGCACCACCAATGATACCGATAGAACCAGCCTCAGCGGGAGTAAAGCCCATAGCCGAAGCACCCAAGAATGTAGCGAAGATACCGAACTGAGCAGCAGCACCCAACAAAAGGCTCTTGGGGTTAGCAATCAGCGGACCGAAGTCGGTCATAGCACCTACACCTACGAAAATCAAGCAAGGATAGATACCGAGCTTAACACCGAGGTAGAGGAAGTCAATCAAACCACCTACGCGGTCAAATGTTGTGTCACCAATAGTCCAGTGCACGTGACCACCCTCAAACAACTCAGTGTGATAAAGACCAGCACCGGGAAGGTTCGTAAGAAGCATACCAAATGCGATAGGCAAGAGCAACAGAGGCTCATACTGCTTAACGATAGCCAAGTAGAGCAACACGCAAGAGATAATAAGCATTACCAACACGCGCCAATCAGCGAAGATACCGCTGATACCCGACTGCTCTACGAAGTTCATCAATGACTCACCCAGATCGATGTCGGCCTCAACTACCTCAGTAGCGGCAGAAGCGGCAGTCATCATCTCGGGAGCAGCTGATGCCTGCACCGAGAGGCCCAAAATGCCCACGGTGAGCAACAGCATCATATATTTCATCACTTTCTTCATTTGACTTTCCATTTAAAGGTTATGCCAAATCGATAAGTGCGTCACCCTGCTGTACAGCCTGACCTGCTGAAACGTGAACTGCAGCTACGGTACCATCGGCGGGAGCGAGGATCTCGTTCTCCATCTTCATAGCCTCGATAACTGCCAACTGCTGACCAGCCTTAACAGCGTCACCAGCCTTAACAGAGATTGATACTACGCTACCAGGCAGGGGAGCGGTGATTGAGTTAGCACCAGCAACAGCCTTAGGTGCAGCAGGAGCAGCTGCGGGAGCAGCGGCAGGAGCGGCAGCCTTGGGAGCTACAACACGGGGAGCAGATGAAACAGCCTCAGAGCGCTCTACGTCGATAGTGTACTTCTTACCGTTGAGTTCCACCTCTGCTACGTTGTGCTCAACCTCGGTGATGGTAGCCTCATAGTGCTTACCATTGATATTGAAATTAAGTTTCTGCATTTTTCCTAACTAATTAAAAGATTATACTTTTCTGATTCCATGGTGAGTATGCCACATCGTCGTGACGAATGGTAAGAACATCGCTCTCCTCGTCGTGCTGGTTGTAGAACGTATGCAAAACGTAAGCGATAGCGGCCATATCCGTCTCGTCGGTGGTCTCCTCAGCCTTTGCCACAGGAGCCGCAGCGGGCGCCTGAGCCTTGGGTTTCTGCGTAAAGACTACACCAAATCCCTTCACGATAAATATAAGTAGTACCAACACTACAAATACCAATCCGAAGCCGACACCTGTAATCAAGAGTGCATTACCCCAATTAACTGCTAAAAATGTCATATACTTTCAACTGTTTTATTACAAAGGAATATTAGAGTGCTTCTTAGCAGGGTTAACCTCACGCTTAGTCTTCAATGATTCCAAAGCGCGGATTACACGGAAGCGAGTGTTACGGGGCTCAATAACGTCATCGATATAGCCGTAGCGAGCTGCGTTGTAGGGGTTAGAGAACTTATCCTTGTACTCCTGCTCCTTCTCGGCAACAAACTTAGCCTTCTCCTCAGCGTTCTCGAATGCAGCCAAAGCCTTAGCGTGAAGAACCTCAACAGCACCGCTTGCACCCATAACTGCAATCTCAGCAGTAGGCCATGCGTAGTTGATATCGCCACGGATGTGCTTAGATGACATAACGATGTAAGCGCCACCATAAGCCTTACGCAATGTAACAGTTACCTTAGGTACTGTAGCCTCGCAGTATGCGAACAGAAGCTTCGCACCGTGAGTAATTACGCCACCATACTCCTGACCTGTACCGGGCAAGAAACCGGGAACGTCAACCAAAGTAACGATAGGAATGTTGAACGCGTCGCAGAAACGAACGAAGCGAGCAGCCTTGCGGCTTGCATTGATATCGAGCACACCTGCCATGAAGTTGGGCTGGTTAGCGATGATACCTACGCTCTGACCGTTGAAACGAGCGAAGCAAGTGATGATGTTCTTTGC
>JAZQSN010000095.1:0-20404 GCA_045630065.1 Alistipes sp. | reverse complement strand
GACTTCGTAACGCGCAAACTCGGGCTTCAGGGGGTTCTTAGCCTGCCAGCCGCCTGTGGCATACTGGTAGAAATCCTCGTTGAGAGCCACGCTCTCGTCGAAGTTCGAGCGGTCGATGGCGGGAACGCTCTCGGCCTGCTTCTGATTACAACTTGCCATAATAGCAACTGTTGAAAGGGTTAATAAAATCTTCTTCATCGTAATAATACTTTCTCTCTATTATCAAAATAAGGGCCGAGCGGACTCGACCCTTAAAAGTTTTGTTATTTTGTGAGGGCATTTCGACTCAAAATATTTGAATCTCCCTCGCCCCCTGAAAATTCATTTGTCGTGAGCAGATGCCACGAGAAATAATTTCTAAAAGCAGAATAATTTGTGCTATTTTGAGGCTGGTCGAAGGTCGAGGGTGCGGAGCATACCTGACGTATGTGAGCAATCCGAGACCGAGCCAGACGCCAAAAGAGCCAAATTAAATGCTTTTACTTACGGATGGCTGCTACGCCGGGCAATACCTTACCCTCCATATACTCGAGCAGTGCACCACCACCTGTAGATACGTAAGATACCTTGTCAGCCAAGCCGAACTTGTTGATACAAGCTACAGAGTCACCACCACCGATGAGTGAGAATGCACCCTGGGCAGGAGCCTCAGCGATAGCGGCAGCAACAGCCTTAGAACCAGTAGCGAACTTATCCATCTCGAATACGCCTACGGGACCATTCCAGAGGATAGTCTTGCACTCGAGGATCTCCTGGCGGAAGAGCTCCTTACCGCCCTGAGCGATGTCAAGCCCCTCCCAACCATCGGGAATTGCGTTTGCGGGGCACTCCTGAGTGTTAGCAGTCTCAGCGAAGTCGTCAGCGATCAATGCGTCGGGAGTAGTAACGATCTTGATACCCTTCTCCTCAGCCTTCTTCAAGATATCCAATGCTACGGGGAACATATCGGGCTCGCAGATTGACTGGCCTACCTTACCGCCCTGGGCAGCAGCGAAGGTGTAAGTCATACCACCACCGATGATAATCTTGTCGCACTTCTCCATAAGCTTCTCGATGATAGAGATCTTGGTAGAAACCTTTGAGCCACCTACGATAGCCACGAAGGGACGCTGGGGATTCTCCATCACGCCGTCGATAGCCTTGAGCTCGTTCTCCATAACGTAGCCGAACATCTTATCCTGGGGGAAGTACTCAGCGATAAGAGCTGTAGAAGAGTGAGCACGGTGTGCAGTACCGAATGCGTCGTTGATGTAGCAGTCAGCGTATGAAGCGAGCTTCTTAACGAACTCCTTCTGGGGACCCTCCTTAAGAGCCTTCTTAGCTGCCTTCTTCTCCTCGTCGGTAGCATCCTCAGCCAAACCGCGGGGCTTACCCTCCTCCTCAGCGTAGAAACGGAGGTTCCCCAAAAGCATAACCACACCGGGCTTCAAGGCAGCAGCCATCTCGGCAGCCTTCTCGCCCATGCAGTCGCCAGCGAACTGAACAGTTACGCCCAAACGAGCCTCGATAGCGGGAACGATCTGCTCCAATGAGAACTTGGGATCGGGATTCTTCTTGGGACGACCAAGGTGCGACATCAAGATCACAGCACCGCCCTTCTCCAACACCTTCTTGATGGTGGGGATTGCAGCACGGATACGAGTGTCGTCGGTTACCTGACCCTCGCCATTGAGGGGTACATTGAAATCAACGCGGATGATTGCACGCTTACCTGTGAAATCGTAGTTGTCAATTGCGAACATAGTGTTTAAGTTTTATAAAGTTTATTATGTTTATGAAATTTCTTTGCAGAATACGGGCAAATATACTCAAAATTTCGATACCTTATACCCCTATCGTCGCCTTTTTGCAGAAAATGTGGCGATTATGCATATTTGTCTCTTCGTTCCGGGCGGCTCTCTGTGGGTGCTTTAGAGCCCTTTCGGGGCAAAAAGTGGCGATTTTGAGGGTACATTCGCCACAAAATGGAGTGTTTCGTCCCCTAGCTGCGGTCTTTCATAACTTTTCGGAGTGCTTAACCACATAAATTTTGTGATTCAGAAAAAAAAATTGACTTTTGCAATCGAAAATCCGTCAAAACGGAATATTGCCAACGAGAAAAAAAGCAAATCAAACAAACCAATATTAACAACGACGCGTCGCTAACCTTTTCAGCAATCGGGTAGTGGTGCGTGATAAAAGAAAAAGTATGAAGATTTTTTACAAACTTACATTGGCTCTCGCAGCCTCAATGATGGTTGTCACCTCGGCTTTTGCAGGTGGCCCTATGACCAACACAAACCAGAGTGCACACTTCTTGCGTAGCATCGCTCGCGGTACATCACTCGATACAGATGCAGTATACACCAACCCTGCTGGTGTTGTATTTATGGATAACGGCTTCCACATCGGTATCAACGACCAGATGGCAAGCCAGACTCGAACAATCACATCGACCTATGCTGCCTTTGCTATGGGTGCTCAGAACAACGGCAACCCCACAAAGGATTTCAAGGGTGAAGTATTCTCGCCTTTCATCCCCAGCATCCACTTCGCTTGGAAGCACAACCGCTGGGCTCTTATGGCGGGTATTGGCGTTAATGGTGGTGGTGGCTCATTGGAGTTCAGCGACGGTCTGGGCTCTTTCGAGCGCCAGTTCGCTATCCTTCCCTCTGCAATTTCTCAGTTGGGTGGCACTTTGGGCGCTATCAACCCCGCAATGGCTGTGTCGGCTTCACAGTACGATATGGATATGGATCTGACTGGTACTTCGATGACTTTGGCTGTTAACCTTGGTGCTGCGTTCCGTATCACCGACTGGTTGTCAGTTGCTGCTCAGTTGCGTATCAGCGGTACTGCCAACTCTTACACTGGCGGTATCAAGGGAATCTCAATCAACCCCACAATGGCTGCTATGGGTCTTACAGGCCAGATGATGTCGGCTCCAGAGTTCTTCACTGCTGCTGGTGCGGCTTTAGGCGCTATCAACCCCACACTCGCTGGTACAGCTGCTCAGCTTGCTGCTCAGACTCAGGATCACATCCTCGATGTTGAGCAGGAGGGTACTTCAATCAGCCCCGTACTTGCATTGGCTATCCACAAGGGTGCTTGGGATGCATCTATCAAGTATGAGTTCAAGATGGCTACCGAGCTCGAGATTAAGTCGGCTCCCGTATCGGCCGCTGACCCCATCATCAACGGCATTTTCAAGGATGGCTCAACTGTAAAGTCTGAGACTCCCGCCCTATTGGCTGCTGCTGTTAGCCGTCACTTCGGTCCCGTTAAGGTTACTGCAGAGTGGCACCACTACTTCGATAAGGATGCTGAGAACTCATTCTCACCCACAATCGATGGCAACACTAACGAGTACTTGATGGGTGTTGAGTGGTCAATCAACGACCGCTGGTTGGTATCGGCTGGTGCACAGCGTACACAGCTCAATATGATTGAGAACAACTACTCTGATATGAACTACTCGATCTCATCTTGGTCAGTAGGTGCTGGTTTGGCATATACTTGCAGCGAGAAGGCTCGTATCAACCTCGGTATTATGCCCACATTCTACGAGACAGCTACAGCTGAAGGCGTTATTGCCGACTCTGGCTTGGCGTTCAAGGATGTTTACAAGCGTACATCACTTGCTTGGGGTATCGGCCTCGATTTGAAGTTTGGTCGTAAGTAATCGACCATCGACGATATAACCCTGCCGACATTTGTACGGAGGCAGGGCATAATCACCGTCACCAATTACGAGAGCAACGACTCGACGATTGAAGGAAATGTGACGGTGGTTGGCACAGAGCAATCTGTGCTATCGCAGGAGCAGCAGGGCGCAAGCACGGCGCCAACGCCGACGAACTACGTGACCATCTGAATAACGCGACAATTCGGATTGACACGGAACTTCCGAAACGTTTTAAGTGCAAGCGCACTGCTTCCGCGCGATAACTTTACAGGACACCCCGAGGGGCGTTTATCATAACGGCCCACAGAGATTCTCTCGTAATGAAAAGGTGTCTTGTCTAAACCTTTAAGAAGAATATACTCTTTTTGTAGAATATGGTTTTTTGATTGCTGGTCGGCTGTGCCCCTTAGGGACACGGCCGTTTTTTTATTGCCACGGGAGCAACGAGAAAAGAGAATTTTATTCCGCCCTTGGGATGGCAAAAGGTGGAGGCCGAATGTGCCACACGGCAAAATAAAATAGGTTGTCCTGCGTGGACAACCTATTTTGCTTGATAAGAAGACTTATTTTGACGCTACACGAAGCCCGAGGGCACGGAGCATACTAAGAGTATGTGAGTAGACAGAGGGCAAGGCAGATGCCCAAAGTGCCTTCTTAGGTAATTTCTTACGCCAATGACTGCATCTCAATAAGGTGGGCATAAATTCCACCCTTGGCCATCAGCTCAGCGTGCGTGCCCTGCTCGGCAATGCGGCCCTGGTCGATTACGATGATGCGGTCGGCATTGTGGATGGTCGAGAGGCGGTGGGCAATAACAACCGATGTGCGACCCTCCAAAAGCGAGGTGAGAGCCTCCTGAACGAGCTTCTCGCTCTCGGTATCGAGCGCCGATGTAGCCTCGTCCAAAATGAGTATCTCGGGGTTACGCAACACGGCACGGGCAATGCTCAGGCGCTGACGCTGACCACCCGAGAGTTTCGAGCCTCGGTCGCCGATGTTGGTGTCGTAGCCATTCTCGCTCTGCATAATGAAGTCGTGGGCGTTTGCCACCTTCGCTGCGGCGATAATCTGATCGAGGGTTGTGCCCTCGCGCCCCATAGCTATGTTGTTGCGGATAGAGTCGTTGAAGAGTATGGTCTCCTGCGAGACGATACCCATATGCGCGCGCAGGCTCTCCTGCGTGTAGTCGGTGATAGGACGGCCATCGATGTAGATAGAGCCCTGCTCGGCATCGTAGAAGCGGGGAATAAGCTCGCTCAGGGTCGACTTACCGCCACCCGAGGGGCCAACCAACGCTACGGTCTCACCCTTGCGTACCTCGAACGATATGTTGTGCAGAATCTCACGTGAACCGTCGTAGCTGAAGCCTACCGAGCGGAACTCGATCTTATCGTTGAACTGCTTGAGCTCGACAGCATTCTTCTTATCCTGCACCGTGCTCTCGGCATCGATAATTGAGAATACACGCTCACCGGCGGCAATACCCTGGTTGATATTGGCAAACTGGTCGATGAACGAACGCAAGGGGCGTGTTAGCTGCGAGAAGGCGGCTATGTATGCCACAAATCCCGATGCCATAAGCTCACCACTCTGCACCAGCGAGCCTCCGAAGACAAGCACTACAGAGATGGCTGTGATACCGAGGAACTCACTCATAGGCGAGGCCAGCTGCTGCTTGCGCGCCATAGAGATAAGGATTGAAGAAATCTCGGCATTTATCGTACGGAACTTGTTGCAGATATAGTCGAAAGCGTTGTAGCTCTTCATAGCCTTCACGCCTGTGAGCGACTCCTCCATAACGCTCACCATATCGCCCATACGCTCCTGACCACGCTGTGCGGGGTGGCGCAGACGCTTGACGATGGAGCCGATAATAAGACCCACAACGGGCAAGTAGAGAATCGAGAAGAGTGTGAGCTGCCAAGAGATACCCACCATAAGAGCCACGTAGCCGATGATAAGGAAGGGCTCACGGAAGGCCACCTGCAGGGTGTTGGTGATGCAGAACTGCACGATCATCACGTCGGAGGTGATTTTCGACATGATATCGCCCTTGCGCTGGTCGCTGAAGTAGCCCACATTCATTGTCATCGTGCGCTCGAACATCTCGTTACGCATACGCTGCAGCGTGCGGGTACGCATCACCTCGACGGTCATCGAGCCAAGATAGCGGAACAGGTTGCTCAGCACGTTCGAGAGGATGAGAATGGCAGCCAGCATACCCAGAAGATAAGTGATTCTGTATTCTGCACCGAAGAGTAACGTGTAGACATAATTCAGCGCCGTATTCAGGAAGTCGGCATTGAACTCCACGGCGGGAAACTCATACACAGGTACGAACTCATACCCCTCGGAGAATAGTGTACCGATGATTGGGATAATCATCGTGTAGGTGAAGGTGTTGAACAGGGCGTGCAACACCGAGTAGAAGAAGTAGGGTATGGCATAGCGACTAAGCGGTGAGGCAAAGCCCAGCAGTCGCAGGTAGGTTTTCATCATAATTAGTAGTATGTTATTTTGCTTCTGTACCTTTTTTCGTTTAAGGTGGAGGTCGCACTTCTCGTTTATAGCAGTCCCTCGTTGGCGTACTCCTCAACAGCGGCCTCAAAGCGGGCGATGGTCTCCTCCATCGACACATAGGACTTACCGCCGGCAGCATTCTTGTGGCCACCACCCTCGAAGTAACGACCTGCAAAAACATTCACATCGACCTTACCACGCGAGCGCAGCGACACACGAATAAAGTCGGTGTGCTCGATGAAGATAGCCGACATACGCATCTTTTTTACCGTGAGCGGATAGTTTACAAAGCCCTCGCTGTCGCCCTGCTGGAACCAGAAACGACGCATCTCCGCCTCGGTGAGCGACATATGTGCCACGGTACCCTTGCGCAGGAACTTCATCTTGCGGTTGATGGTGTAACCAAACAGGCGTGCACGGCCCTCGGTGAAGGAGTTGTAGACGTTGTTATAAATCTGCGGAATATCGATACCCGTAGCCGACAATACGGCCAGCGAGCGGTAGAGCTCGGGCGTGAGGTGCGAGAATGAGAAGTTACCCGTGTCGGTCATCATACCCACATACAACACTTCGGCCTGAGTATTGGTTACACTCTCGGCGCCCCACAGCGCCTCGATGATTGAATAGACCAGAAAGCAGGTGCTCGACGACTCGGGGTGCGAGAAGATGATGTCGAAGTCCTGCGATGGGTCGAGATGGTGGTCGATGAGCACACGTCGAGCCGTGGTATTGGCTGCAACCACATCGCCCAGCGCGTCAAGACGCGAGAGGGTGTGGAAGTCGAGGCAGAAGATAACGTCGGCCTCGGCCACTGCCTCGGCGGCACGCTCGGCCTCATTGCGGTAGATGACAATGTCGCGTATGCCTGTCATCCAATCCAGATAGTAGGGGAACTTGTTGGGCACTATGCAGGTGGCGTGGTGACCACGGCTACGCAGCGCCTCGGCCCACGCCAACGACGAGCCTACGGCGTCGCCATCGGGGTTGGTGTGCGAGAGCACGACTATCTTTTGTGCGGGCTCCGAGAGCAGAGCCGACAACTGCTCAATGCTATTTTGCGATAACTCCATATCGTTTGTTTTAACTCTAAGTCGATGGGGCGTGCCAACAATGCGACAAAGATAATAATTATTGGACATTTTGAGCACTAAGTATTGTGCTCGAAGTGGTATTAATAGGTCATTTCGTGCTTAATTGCACCATCGCGACCCACAATCTTTACATATACACCCTCGCTTGACGAGCGCACCACCATAGCGCTCACATTGTCGTTGGCGATGATAGGGAACTCCACCACGCCCTTCTGCACGGGGAAGATGACCTGCTTGTGCAGGTGTGCCGAGAGCATAACGTCGATATCGGCCTCATTCAAGATGGGCAGCAGCAACTCGCCCAGGTGGGCATTGCCTCGCCACGTCATAAGGTCAGGCACGACTTTAGCGTTCTGCTCCACCTCGGCCATACGCTCAACGGTGGGGGGAATATGCACGATGACGATGCGGCGCTCGGCACGACGGAAGGCCTTGCTGCGCACCACTCCCCTAAGCCACTCGGCCTGCTCCTCGCGGTAGCGGTCGAAATCGACCAGACCTGCATAGACGGGGTGTGCGTCGTCCTTATCCTCGCCACAGTCGAGCATCACAACGGCCGTAGAGCCGAAGTAGTAGACGCCATAATACTTGCCATCGCGCGTATTGTGGATATAGTCGCCATATTGGCGTGCCAGGTGGCCACGGGTCTCGTGGTTGCCACGCACCACGGCAAAGGGTTTTTCAGTAGCAAACTTTTCGACCGACACGTCGATAAAACTTGTGTAGGGCTGACCCTGCTGCGAGTAGTGGCTCATAATGTCGCCATTGTAGAATACCATCGAGGCTTCATCGAGCGGCATTTGCGAGAGCAGGTCGGCGCACTTCTGTGCATCGTCGTGTATGTCGTTGGCCACAACAAAAGTTACGTGCTCGGCCTTGGGGTCGAACGTTGAAAAAGTGTACCACTCAGAGGCTATCTCCTCGCCAAAGGTCACCTTGTAGGGTTCGAACGAGAGCATACGCTTCGATATGATGCGATACTCATACTCGGTGGCGGGCTCCAGCCCCTCGATGTGAATCGAGTTGAGGGTGTTGTCGGCTTCGAACAGTCCATCCTTCGAGGTGCGGCACAGGCGTACCTGCTCGCTCCCCTTACGTCGTATCTCCACGCCCGAGAATCCTCGGTGCGAGGTAGTAAAGCACACTATGACTCCATCGTAAGTCAGGCCCTGCAAGTATGGGCCGTGGTTGATGGTGTAGGGCTCGGCATCGTTCTGTGCCACGCCCACGGTGGGCAGCAGCATCAGAATGAGCGCCAGACGTAGGAGGAGGATGTTTTTCATAGTTATTTATCGGTTGTTACGCATCTACTCGCTGTCCTTTCCACGCACAATCATACCACGTGACTTCAAATCCTGCTTCTCCATCTTGATTGCAGTGTGCTTGAGTGAAGAGTCATCGAAGGCACGCGTTGTGGGCTGACCCTCGAACAATGCACTCTTTCCGCCGCCACCTGCAATGAAGACAGTCTCGCCACAAATCTGCATTACAGTCTCGCATAGTGCGATGTCGGCCTTAAGATCTCCCCAAGAGGTAACAGGAATGGGGAAATAAGCAGCAAACGTACGCACACCGTCAGAGAAAGATTTGTCGGCAGCCTTCGCTGCAAGATTGTGCTCGGGAGTGATACCCTCGCCATAGTCAGAGAAGCCCTTGCCGTTCTCGTTCATAAAGGTGATGGGGGCAAACTCGTACTTGTAGCCGTCGTGAGTCTTGTAGGTCACCTCCATACCGCAGTTCTTACCCTCGGTGATGTTACCCACCAACTCAACCTCAACATCCAGACCGCGCAGACCTACGATAACCATCTCGCTGGCCGAAGCCGAGAACTCCGAGCAGATGATCCACACCTTTTTAAGACCGAGGTTGGGCAGGTCGACACTGGCCGAAGAGCCTTTGGGAGTGTAACGATTCTGCAGTGTAAGTTCTTCGTCATCATTGATTTTGTTGTTGGGGTTGTGTACCAGACGTGCATATATCTTGTCGGGGCCTACGTAGCTCTCGTCGAGGAGCATACTTGCCAGCAACACGCTCGAATCAACGTGACCGCCACCATTTGAGCGCAGGTCGAGAATAACATCGGTTGCACCCTTCTCAACCAGAGTCGAAATGGCCTCAACCATCTTCTCATCGAAGTCCCAATCAAACGAGAGGTAAGAGAGGTAGCCAATCTTCTTGTCACCAAGATCGAAAGGAAAATCGCTATCGATTGTGAGCAAGTCGCCATAGGCGATGGGGTTACGCTCGAAGTTTGTGGCCTGAAGCTCACAATCGAAGAACTCATACGTGTGCGCATCATCGTTTCGGCTATACATCTTGAGAGTCAGATTATCCTCGCCAACTTGCAACGAAGTCCACCATCTTGCATAGTTGAGGTCGGTAATGGGCGCACCATTAATCTCAACAATCACGTCGCCACGCTTGATGTTCGCATCATCGGCTGACGATGCAGGGTAGACGTGGTCGATGACGAAGAAATAGTTTGAATCATCGTATGATGAGATAGGGCCATCGCCCAAATAGTTCAACACGACTTTTTTGCTCAAGATGTAAGGCGTGATCTCGATACCGTAGCCCTTCTCCACGGGAAATCCCGCACGCGTAGTGGCCGCAGCCGTGCTGGTCTTCTTACGGTCGACATATGAGTAGAACGTACGCTCGCCATCGCTCTCACCGCCATCGTCGGTGTTGGTCGTGAGCTTTGCCAGAGTCTTATCCAAGAACTTGTCCCACGCCAGCGACATATCGAAGGTTGAGTGCTTCTCGATATACTCATCCAGCCACATATACTCCTTCTTCAGGCGGCCATCCATCCACTCTACAATCTCATCAATCTCATCCTCTGTTCCCGAGCCACTGCCCGAGCCACTGCCCGAGCCACCACTTGCAGGATCGTCGCCGCAAGCCGCCAAAGCAAGGGCAAATGTTGAAAGTGCAACCAATGATACTCGACGAAGTAGTGTCGCAGGTGTGAAAAAATTCTTTCGTTTCATATTGCTCTGATGTTTTGTAATTTTCAAAGGTAGTGATTTTTATTTATTTCTCCGCTTTTTGGGCCGAAAAGTGACGGCAGAACTCCTTTATTCCGCACTCGGCGCACTTGGGCGAGCGGGCTATGCATACATATCGGCCGTGCAGGATGAGCCAATGGTGCGCCACGGGCAGCAGATGCGAGGGTATGTGTCGCCCCAACTGAAGCTCGGTCTGCAGGGGTGTCTTCGCGCCGCGCGTGAGGCCTATGCGAGCCGCCACACGAAAGACGTGGGTATCGACAGGCATAACCTCCTTCTGCCAGATGACTGCACCGATGACATTGGCCGTCTTGCGACCTACGCCCGGCAGGCGCTGCAGCTGCTTAAGGTCGCTGGGCACCTCGCCACCAAACTCCTCAACGAGCATACGCGCCATCGCAGCCAAGTGGCGAGCCTTGTTGTTGGGGTAGGATATGCTGCGGATGTAGGGAAAAATCTCCTCGGCCGTGTGTGCGGCCATAGCCTCGGCCGTGGGCATAGCCTCGAACAGCGCAGGGGTAGTGAGGTTGACACGTTTGTCGGTACACTGTGCCGAAAGGATTACGGCCACCAGCAACTCGAAGGGCGTTGAGTAGTTGAGCTCACTCTCGGCCGTGGGCATCGACGCCTGGAAGTAGGCTATGACTGCTTCGTATCGTTGTTTTATGGTCATCGTGTTATGCAAAAAATGATTTATGCAAAAATAATAAAAAAATAGGTTGCACAACATTTCTGTCGGCAACCTATATTCCTACTATACTCGGAAATTGTATAAGAAGGTGTTTTTTTAGGCACGCGAAGCCTGAGAAATAGCAGTTTACTGAGGCGTAAATGAGGATTTCGAGGGCGAGCGTAAAGAAGAAAACACCTTCTTAGACGATTTCCTACTCCTTGATGCGAGTCCAGTAGAGGGTAACTCCTACACCCATAATGGTGCCGCGAAGTTTAAGCTTGTCGGCGGTCTCGAACTCGGCTGTGGCGTTCACACGAATACCCTTTGTGGGGTCGTAAATCTTAGCACCAGCCCAACGCTTCTCCTTGGCGTCGTACTGAAGGCCCTTAACGATTACGATTTGATCGACATCGACGTTACGCAACGCCTTGTCGGGATTCTTCTCATCCTTGCGCTTCTTGCCATCCTTGCCATAGGGGTTCTCAACCCAATATACCTGTGCATCGTAGGTGCCGTCGCTGTTCTTTGTCACGCGAACCTTGCTCTTGCTGCCGCCACGGTCGGTGAGGTAGTTGCCCACGATAGCATCGGGATTGTTGTTGTTCGAGTGCTGAGCCTGAGCCGTAGCCACAAAAGCAAAGAGGCACAGGAGTGTAGTGATAATGCTCTTCATAATGTTTGAAATTTCTTATTTAGTGTTCGTTTTCGGGTGCAAAGATATAATTTTTTACCTTTCCGCCACCAAAAAACTATCACAAAATAAGCATCACGGGAGCAAATTGACCTACTCTAACTCAATAGAGTTGAGCAAATCAAGACGGCTGTCGCCCACGATCTTCACGATGAGCTCGCCGAAGAGTGTATTCTGCCAAGCAAACCACTTGCGGGTGAAGTTCATCGGGTCATCGACGTTGAACGACTCGTGCATAAAGCCGGTGCCGGCGTCGGTGCGCATAAGCATCTCGATGCACCACTTAATCTCGGCATCGTCGTCGCTCGTAAAGGCCTTCATCATAATGCTCATAGGCCAAGCCATATCGTAGCCGATGTGGGGTCCGCCGATACCCTCGCCCGCCTTACCGCGGAAGAAGTAGGGGTTGCTCTCGCTCCACACGTAGCGGCGTGTGTTAGCATAAATCTCGGGGTCGATAACCTCGGGGTTGAGGTAATCCATCGCAAGCAGGCTGGGCACGTTGGCATCGTCCATAAAGAGCTGGTTGCCAAATCCATCGACCTCGAAGGCGTAGATTGTGCCGAACTCGGGGTGGTCGTATGTAGCATACTTATCGAGTGCCTCAGCAACCTCTGCAGCCAGAGCCTTGCACTCCTGGGCCAGAGCATCGTTCTTGTTCACCTTTGTGAGAATCTCGGCAGCCTTCTGCAATGCCGATACGGCAAAGAAGTTCGATGGAATAAGGAACTGCAATACGGTTGCATCGTCCGAGGGACGGAAGCTCGACACGATAAGTCCCACGGGGTTTACGGGGGCACCATAGCCATCGTTCGAAAGGGTGTCGAACTGACGGTCTGTCACGCGCAGGAAGGTGTAAGGGCCATTGCCATCCTTGCGCTGCTGCTCCTTGAATGTTTTTAATACGTTCTTGATTGCAGAGAGCCACTCCTCGCCGAAGATAGATGTGTCGCCCGTAGTCAGCCAGTAGTAGTAAGCCAGACGAATGGGATAGCACAACGAGTCGATCTCATACTTGCGCTCGTGCAGCTCGGGCTTCATATCGGTCTTGTCGCTCATCCAGCCGGTGCCTGTGGGGCCATCGTTGAAGGCGTTGGCATAGGGGTCGATGTTTATTGAGAGGAATTGGCGGTTTATCACACCCTCCAACATTGCTTTCAGATGCTCATCGTCGTTGGCATACTTAACGTAGGGCCATACCTGCGCGCCTGAGTCGCGAAGCCACATGGCGTGAATATCGCCCGTATAGACAAACGTATCGTCCTTGCCATCCTTTGTGCGGTAGTGTACGGTGGTGTCCAGAGTGTTGGGGAAGCAGTTTGAGAACATCCAAGCCAGACGCTTGTTGGTGAGGAGCTTGGTGATGCGCTCGATCTCGGCCTCGATAGCCTCGGAGGTAAACAGACGCTCGCTCTCAGCGGGTCGCTGACATACATACTCTCCGTCCTGCATAGGTGCAGGTGTGGGGGCTACTGTAGAGTAGTCGGTAAGGGGCTCTGACTCCTGCGTGGGAGCCGATGAAGAGTCGCACGCAACAGCAGCAAGCGACACTGCAATGGAAAGAATCAGGTGATTAAATTTCATAAAAATTGGTTTTCGTTGTTTATTTGGGTGGAAAGTTACCACTTTTTTTCCAAAAAAAAGATTTATAATATTAACTTTGCCACATAATTAGATTCAAAACTTAATATAAAACAGTAAGATGCAGAATTCATACCTGGCATCAAAACCCCGTTACGAAATACTTGACGGACTGCGTGGCGTTGCGGCGGTAGTAATACTTGTCTATCACCTCTTCGAGGCTTGTGGCACGGTCTTGGGTCACGCCTATCTGGGAGTTGATTTCTTTTTCGCTCTCTCGGGCTTTGTTATTGGCTACGCCTACGACGACAGGTGGGGTAAGATGAGCGTTGGCGACTTCTTCAAGCGCCGCCTTGTGCGCCTGCACCCTATGTTGATTATGGGTACGACGGTAGGTTTTCTGCTCTACTACTTTGGCAAGTGTGAGGCCTTCCCCTACATCGGCCAGTGGCCCTGGTGGTGGGTTGTATTGATGTATCTCTACACCTGTCTTATGCTGCCCATGGCCCGCTCGTGGGATATGCGTGGTTGGGACGATACCAACTCTTTCAACGGCAGCACATGGTCGCTGCAATGGGAATATATCGCCAACATCCTCTACGCTCTGGTTTTGCGCTTTCTGCCCAAGGCGGCACTCATTGCGCTGACGGCGGTGGCGGCGATGGGTACGATCGACATCACGTTCAACCTCGATATGCTGGGTCTGCTCGAAGGTCGTTTCGGTGCTCCCCATACGGTGAATGGCGGCTGGAATCTATCCTCGCATGAGTTGTATGTGGGTGCGGTGCGACTCATGTATCCCTTCCTTATTGGCCTTCTGCTCTCGCGCCTGAAGGCGACACTTAAGGTTCGAGGTGCCTTTGCGCTCTGCTCTGTGCTGGTGGCGGCTATGATGTTGTGGCCCGTGATGGAGGGTACGCTAAACGGCATCTACGAGGCGGCCTGCATCCTGCTGCTCATTCCCGCAATCGTAGCCATCGGCGCCGGTAGCACGGTGAGTGGCAAACCAATGACGAGCCTGTGCAAGTTCCTTGGCGAGATTTCATATCCTCTGTATATTACCCATCTGCCGCTCATATATATGCAGTTGGCGTGGATGTCGAACAACCCCGATGCTACCAAGGGCGAGGCTATCATGGTGGCTGTGGCGGTATTTGTCTTGTCAATCGGTCTGGCATATGCATCGCTCAAACTCTACGACCTGCCCGTGCGTGAGTGGCTCACGGAGCATTGGCTGAAGGGTAAAAAGGCAAAGAATAGTTAGCCGGCAGAGAGTTTTTCTACCAGCCGATGGCAAAAAAAGTTTGGCACTTTGCATAATAATTGTTACATTTGCATGTCAAAGTGCCCGAGCGTTGCCGTGCGGGCCTATTGTTAAACTAATTAGGATTACTTATGGATGATGGCTACCAATGCACGCATAGCGGCTGTGTCGTATCTCAATACGATACCATTCATCTATGGTATCCAGCACGAGGGTAATCTTCGTGCCGACCTTCTGTTGGCTCCACCCTCGGGGTGTTATGAGAATTACGTATCGGGTCGTGCCGACATCGCTCTGATGCCCTCGGCAATGGTTCCCACACTCACCTCAACAAACATCATCACCGACTACTGCATAGGCTCATCGGGCAAGGTACGCACTGTTGTGCTGCTGTCGAATGTGCCCATCAATCAGGTGCGCCGCATCTATTTGGATGCTCACTCACGCACCTCGGTGCAGTTGTGCGGTTACCTGGCGGCCAATCTGTGGCACATACAGCCTGAGTGGTACGACCTCGAGGATTACTCGCAGGTGGCCTTCGCACAGCGAGAGGATGCATTCCTTCTGATTGGTGACAAGGTGTTCGACCACGAGGGATTATTTAACTATTCGTACGACCTCTCTGAAGAGTGGAACCGTGCTACGGGTATGCCCTTTGCCTTTGCCGTGTGGGTGGCTCGCAAGGGCACATCATACGAGCATATCGACGCCCTGCAGCGTGCCCTCACATTTGGTGTGGAGTCAATATGGGAGGCTGTCGTGGAGCACGGCTTCGATCAGAAGCACTACAACGCATACGAGTATCTGACCCAAAATATCGACTTCGTGTTTAACGCCGAGAAGCACTCGGCACTGCAAAAGTTCTGGAACGCAGGCCTCAAGGTGGAGCCTCGATCCAACCCGGGCTGAAGAGGTTAGCCGCCCTCGTTGAGGGACGGATGACTCGGGCGGTGTGTTGCTCACCGCCAACGATCAAACAAAGGAGTTCAACCCGTTAAACTTTGCAGACGATGCTCACAATTTACCTCAAGCAATACAACAAAATCATTCGCAACGCCGAGCCCGAATTGCTGGACAATCTGGGCTACGACGATATTCTCTGGATTGACCTGCTCTCGCCCTCGATCAAGGAGCAGAAGGCTGTCGAGAACTTTATGGAGGAGAGCCTCCAGACCCGCCAGCAGGTCGAGGAGATTGAGTCAACATCAAAATACTTGGAGAACGAAAATTCGATTATCTCGAATGCCAACTTCTTTATTCCGCAGAGCGACGGCACCTTCGAGGTGGAGCCCGTGTCGTTCATCCTCTCGAACGAGGGTGTGCTCGTGTCGCAGCGTCAGGCCGAGTCGCGCACATTCCGCGAGACCGAGAAGCGTCTGCAGATGAACTACCGCAGCTACTCGACAGGTTACCACATCTTCATCTCGCTGTTGGAGGTACGCATCGACTTCGACGCCGACCTCGTTGAGCTTGTTGCCAAGCAGGTTGCTACGCTAAGCAAGGATATTAACACCGAGGATTCGATCGACAAGGAGGTAATCCACCGTATTAACTCGTTGCAGGAGAGCACGATGGTGCTTCGAGAGAACTTCTTCGACCGCCAGCGTATCCTTTCGAACATCCTCAGAAGTGAGCGCTTCCCCAACGATATCTATCCCCGTCTGCAGCTGATGATCAAGGACGTTAATTCACTTATCAACCACGCCGACTTCAGCTCACAGCGTCTGGACTATATTCAGGATTCGGCCCTTGGTCTGATTAACATCGAGCAGAACGAGATTGTGAAGATCTTCTCGGTGGCAGCCGTTATTTTCCTGCCCGCCACACTCATAGCGAGTATCTACGGTATGAACTTTAAGTTTATGCCCGAATTGGAGTGGGTATGGCAGGTGGGTGATATGACCCTGCCGCTGGGTTATATCTTCGCCATCGGATTGATGGTTATGGCCTCGGGACTCACGATCTGGTATTTCCGCTACAAGAAGTGGTTGTAAAAAAGCTCTTGTAATACAATTATAGAAATATAAAAAAGAGGCATACGGAACTGTATGCCTCTTTTTGTTTATAGAGTTACTAAGAATTTTAGTCTTCGAACATATCAACTTCGCCTTTGTAATATATATTTATGGCATTACCATTTTCATCGACTCCACCGGTGACTTTTATCTCATAGATGTTTCCGCTGATGTTTTTAACTTCGATTACAAGATTACTCTTATCTACATAATCTTGTCCGAATTCAATATAATCATCTGCGAAATCTCCATTTTCATCATAGAAACCATAATCTGAGCTGCCAGAGTGTACTAAATCTCCATAGTCATAGTCATATGTGTAAGTACCGTCTTTTATTTTACTAGGAGTATCAGTATCGGCATATAGTTCATATACGTTTATTTCAAATCCATTTACACACTCTTCATGGGGCAAATCCCAATTACCTTCGTCATTCCATAACTGCTTGTTTGCAAACCACATGTCATAATAAACATATCCATCATCATCTATACCCCAGTAGCAACACGCTGCACCAATTGTGTAGGTTTTATTTCCAAGCTGAAAAATGTTACCTCCATTGCCGCCGCCTGGACCATCGTCGTCTTTTTCGCACGCAGTAAAGCCAATCATCAGGGCTGCAGCCATCATTAATGTTAGAATCTTTTTCATAATTATGTAGTTTTAAGTGGTTTAGTTTGTATAAAATTAATAAATATTTCGTAAACTTCCAAAAAAATTGAGGTTAAGGAGCTGTTGTGAAACCGCACCACATATGAAAAATTAATTCTTTATTTATATAATTTACTTTGATAGATAACAGAATTTTTATTTTGCGATATGTTTTAGTAAGTGGATAAAAAGTGACTGTTTTAGACAACCTTTTTTACTTCTCATCCTCTCTATACTCCAATATATCGCCCGGCTGGCAGTCGAGCGCGCGGCAGATAGCCTCAAGGGTCGAAAAACGCACGGCACGGGCTTTGCCTGTTTTGAGGATTGAGAGATTTACGATCGATATATCGACTCGCTCCGAGAGCTCCGAGAGCGACATCTTGCGGCGGGCAAGCATTACATCAAGATTTACAATTATAGCCATATAACGTGCAGATTAAATTGTCATCGACTCCTCCTCGTTAATGCGTGCCGCCACGGCCATCAACTCGGCAAAGATAAGTAAAAGAAGTGGTGCAATCAAACACTCGGTGCTGATGGTAAGGGCGCTATATAAATCGAACGGCATAGCCTCGCCATACAATTCGCCAACGGCCAACTGGCGGAACACCTCGCGATTCTCGTTAAAGAAATAGTAGAGGAATACCAGCAGAGCAATCCAGCGCAACATACGAGAATGGATATTCTTGAATATGTTACCCGTCTTAAAGCCGCGAATAGCACCCAGCAACATCCACGCCACCATAATTACAATAGCCACAAACAACGCCAGAGCAACATAGGTAACCGCATTATTCCACGCCCAGCCGAAGTGGTCGGGACGGGTGTAGTCGGGATGCGTCGATAGGATTACAACGCTCAAGGGCAGAGCCTCCACCAACGGACTACCGTCGTCGGCTCGATCAAGCACGATGGCATACTCGTCGTGCGATGAGTCCTTAGTAAAGTTATTAAACTGGGTATCCATCTCGCCTATGTAGGTGTAGTTCTTATGTGCAAGAGGGTTTACCATATTAATCATCTGCAGGCTTATCTGCGTAAGATGAAAGAGCGCAAAGAGCGCTACCACAACCACCAGAATAATGGTGCGTCGCTGAGTTGAATGTGAGATTTTCATAAAAGATAATTTTAATAGTTGAGTGAATTTTTATTTATTTACTTTTAGCAAACAGCCATCTATAAATAGAATACGATTGCTATATAGTGCGATGCGGCGGCAAGGTTAATGAGCAGGTGCCACACCAGATGATGATGACGGAAAGCCTTCTTGGCATAGAACACTGCACCTATGGTGTAGAAGAGTCCACCAAGGGCAATTAAAAATATAAACTGCCACGAAGCATTACGCAAAAAGAGAGGGAAGAAGAATACCACGGTCCAGCCCATAACAAGATAGATCGTCAGACTCACAGCTGGTATAGATCGGCGGCTTAAAGATTTATAAAAGACACCGAAGATAACCATCGCCCACTGCAGAGCGAAAATGAGCCAACCCTGCCAGCCACCAATCAAAGAGAGTGCAATGGGGGTGTAGCTACCTGCGATGGCGAAGTAGATAAATATGTGGTCGAGTATGTGGAAAATCTCCTTGTGTCGTGTGTCGTGCAACATCGAGTGGTAGAGCGTCGAGATAAGGAACATCATAAAGATACTCACGCAAAACATACTAACGCCGAAACACATCAGGGCGTCACCACCGCTACTCTCATAACTATATACAGCCGCAAAGGGCATAGCAACAAGCATCAGGATACTCATCACGCCGTGCGAGATAGCATTGCCCACCTCCTCGCCAAATGTAGGGATATAAATCTTTGCCATTTTTCTACTCTTACTTTAACTACGTTTTTATTCTCTCTCTGTTTTTTGGCTTTTTCTACTTTTTTCTACTTTTTCACTTTTCTACTCACCTTTTGCTATTCTTTCTGCGTAAGAAGTAGAAGAATTTATTTTTGCGAAGCCTTTATCACCTGACGGTTCTTGCGGTTTATACCCCACATATTACCATCCTTGTCGATGTCGATAGCCTGACCTGCGATGGGCACATTGATGGTGCCTACCCAATCGAGCTGCATACCATACTTGGGTAGTTTCATCAGGTAGCACTTCTCGTTGTCGTGGCCCATACAATAGAATATATCATCCACCAGCACACCGCCCGACAGACTGTTGGGATGTAACTCCTCAATAAGCTCCTTGGGCAGAATCCACGCCTCCATCTTTCGCCACTTCTTGTCGTACTTCACCAACTGTGACCAAGTAACATCCTTGCCCGGCTCCTTGCCACTGCCCGAGTAGTGAGCAAAGAAGGCATACCAGCAACCCTTACCCTGAGTGAACCATACGCACGAGCCTATGTCGATGCCGAGGCTTATGCTCTCGACGTGCTGCATTGTGCGTGTGTCGAAGATCTCTATCGAGCTTGCCATCGGCACCAGCGGGTAGTTCGAGTGGGTGCAGTAGAGGCGGTGGCCCTTGACGAAGGCGCTGTTTATGTGGCGAATCTTATCTTTGTTGGGTTCGTGCCACGTAGTTATGGAGTCACCCGCGAGGGTAAATTTTGTTATATGGTTGTTCTCAATGGCGTAGAAGTGATGCTTATCAACGGCCACACCCTGAGTGGCGTAGTAGGCAGGATAACGCTTCACGAGGTGAAAATCTTTGTTGGGATCAATCTTTTGCGCAAAAAGGTTTGTTGTTAACAAGCAGAGCAGAAGTGAGGAGAGGAAGTTTTTCATAGTTTTATCTTTTATGAGAAAAAATAAATGATTAATTTTTATTATTTATCGTTTATCATTATAACGCAAAAGTAAAGAAATTATTTTTACAAACAAATTTTTTCTTCATTTTTTCTCTTTTTTCGGCTTTTGATGGGCTTTTACTCGCCTGGGCCGAACAAGTAAAGCCAGAGAGTATATTTATAAGTCAACAATTGATGTTTATAATGTGATGATAAGATGATGATAAGTTTATAATAAATTTTAATAAATATTTTTCTCAAAAAACCGTCGAAATTGTAACTCTCTAATACTCTATCGGGGTAGTGAATAACCAAATTTTTATGCCGAAAATTGTAAAAAATTGTGCCACCTTTTATCGACCATTTACGCATTGTGAGTGATGATAAAAAGAAGGTGTTAATGTGTTGAAAAAAGAAAAAAAGATTTTGTTTATATACATCATTTTTCACATATAAAAATAAGATAATGATTTGAAAATAAATATATTAAAAGAAAAAG